>CAZMMH010000284.1:0-3767 GCA_964567315.1 uncultured Gammaproteobacteria bacterium | reverse complement strand
GAGATGAACCCCCTGCAGCTGCGCGAAACCACCCTCAACCCCGACACCCGACGTCTGGTCCAACTGACCCTGGAGCCGGGCGACGGTGCCGACCAACTGTTCGATATGCTGCTGGCGAAGAAGCGCTCGGCCGAGCGCCGCGGCTGGCTGGAGAGCAAGGGGGACCTCGCTGAGGTCGTGTAACCCTCTGCCGTGGGTGGAGGGTGGTGAAGCGTTGATGGTGGACAGTGAATAGTTGACGAGCGCGCGTAGCGCGCGAGTATTTGATTATTCAAATCCGTGTGCGCAGCGCACACCACGACTCTTCACCATGCACTTCTTCCACCCCTCTGTTCCGATTTGGAGACACACTCGACATGAAGGCCCTGCTCATCGTCGCCCACGGTTCCCGCCGCGAGAGCTCCAACGAGGAGGTGCGGCAGGTGGCGGCGGCCGTGCGCGAGCATGCCGGCGACCGCTACGGCTGCGTCGAGGCCGCCTTCCTGGAGCTGGCCGAGCCTTCGATCCCGGGCGGCATTCAGCGTGCCATCGACCGGGGAGCCGCCGAAGTGGTGGTGCTGCCGTACTTCCTTTCCGCCGGCCGCCACGTGGCCGAGGACATCCCCCGAGAGGTGGCCGGCAAGCAGCAGGAGCACCCCGCCGTCACCATCCGCATCGCCCCCTACCTCGGCGCCGCCGGCGGCATCGCCGAGACCCTGCTCGGGTTGGCGTCGGAAAAAGACTGAAAACCGGTCTCACGCAGAGACGCAAAGGCGCAGAGAAAGGAAAGGCTCGAATCTTGCGCTATCCAGGCCGGTAGCGTTCGTTTGGGTGCCATTGGTGGCCAAGCCAAGCCCGTGGCCCGGGCTGGCCCTTTTTCCTGCGTTTCCTCCGCGCCTTTGCGTCTCTGCGTGAGGCAGCCTTTAGGCTTTCCGCAGCAGGTCGACCCGGATCGGGGTGCTGAAGTGGGCGCCGTCCGGGGTCATGTGGCCCTCGAATCTCGCCTTCACCGCGGCGTAGAGCTCGGGTGCCAGGCTGTGCTCCGTGTGGGTGACCTTGAGGATGCGGTTCTCGAACTCGGCGAAATCCCGGAAGTGGGTCGGGCTCTGGAAGAAGGTCTGGCCGGCCAGCTCCAGCAGGCCCGAGTCCACGGCCCGGGTGACCGCGGCGAAGGCCGCCTCGCGCACTGCCTGTTCGTCATGGAACATCCGCAGTACCTCGTTGAACTCGCCTGCAAAGACCGGTTCCGAGATGTAGGCGTGGCCGCCCGGACGCAGGATCCGGGCAACCTCGCCCAGGGCCTGGTCCATAAGCGCCAGGGGTACGTGGTGCAGGGATTTGAACATCATCACGATATCGGCGCTGGCGTCCTCCATGGCGATGGCCTCGGCGCCGCCGGCGTGGAAGGTCACGTTGGCGGGCCTTTCGGCCTCCAGGTTGCGCCCGTGCTGGATCTCATCCACCTCGAAGGCGTGGATATGGGCCACGCCGGTCTGCTCGGCGATGGCCCGGGTGTGGAAGGCGGTGCCGCAGCCGAGCTCGACCACGGTGGCCCCCTTCAGGGACAGCAGGCGGCTGTAGATCTCCGTCTCGGCGCACAGCGGAGGGGTGTCCTGAGGGGCGTGAATGTGCATTTCGGGGGCTGACATCTCAATTTCTCCGTCAAATGGGCTACGGTTAATGGTGTGATTATATGGTGTGATTACATTGATTCGCACGGTGCATTGGCGATTCCAGGGGGAGTTCGATGGGAACCGTGAGCGGCGCCGGGCCAGCGTCTGCCACCGAGGCGGCACTCCTCTGGACTCCGTGGATCGCGATCCGTGCCCGCTCGGGTCCGGGCGGACGCCCCCGGCAGTCCGGTTTGGGGCGGGACCGCAACGGGTCGGGAGTAATGACCTATGACCGGTAACGCCATTGGGGCAAGAGGCGGTTCCCAGGATACCGCCAATCAGGTGTTCAGCCGCACCGTGCGCCTGCTGCGCAGTCGCGTCAGCCGCTACGCCTTGCAGGGCGTATTGATCGCCTTTGGCGCCATCATCGTCGCCAGCGCGCTGGTCGCCGCATTGCAGCTCGACGACATGTCTCTCGGGGCGATGTTGGACGTCCACAGGCGCAACGTTGCCTTGTGGGCCCTCGATCTGATGCCCTTCGTGTTTGCTCTCTGGGGCCAGTATTCCAGTTCGCTGATGGCCTATGAGGCGGGCGCGATGGTGATGGACCAGACCAACGACCTGCGGGTGCAGGCGGCGGCGCTGGAGATCCAGGTCCAGCACGGGGTGACCTACGACCTGCTCACCGATCTGCCCAACCGGATGCTGTTCCATGACCGGGTGGAGCAGGCCATCAGCGCCGCCAAGCGCAACGGCACCCGCCTGGCGGTACTGGTGCTCGATCTGGACGGCTTCAAGGAGATCAACAACACCCTTGGCCACCTCAATGGGGACATGATGCTGCGCCAGGTGGCCAGCCGTCTGGAGGGCGAGGTGCGCGAGCCGGACACGGTGGCCCGCCTGGGCAGCGATGAGTTCGCCGTGCTGCTGGGCCAGGTCCGCAGCATCGACGATGCCCACCTGGTGGCCAGCAAGCTGGTCAGCGCCCTGGGTCAGTCGTTCGTCATCGCCGGGGTGGAGATGGACGTGCTGGCCTCCCTCGGCGTGGTGATCTATCCGGAGCACGGCGAGGACGCGGATACCCTGCTGCAGCGGGCCGATGTGGCCATGTATACCGCCAAGCAGGCCAGCGGCTTCTCGGTGGTCGACTACGCCCCCGAGCAGGATCAGCACAGCCCATACCGGCTGTCGCTGATGGGCGAGCTGCGGCGGGCGATAGAAAACCGCGAGCTGGTGGTCTACTACCAGCCCAAGGTCAACATCGAGACCCGCCGGATCAACGCGGTGGAGGCCCTGGTGCGCTGGCCCCACCCCCAGCACGGCATGCTGCCGCCCGACGAATTCATCGGCCTGGCCGAGCGCAGCGGCCTGATCCGGCCGCTGACCCACTACGTGGTGGGTGAGGCGATCCGCCAGGCGGCCGAATGGCAGCGCTACGGCCTCGACATCGGCATGGCGGTCAACGTCTCGGCGCGGGTGCTGCTGGATCCCGAACTGCCCGACCTTATTCGCGACCAGCTTGCCGACAGCGGTCTGGACCCGACACGGCTGGTGGTGGAAATTACCGAGAGCTCGATCATGGAGGACCAGGTGCGGGCCCTGGAGAACGTCACCCGCCTGAGCGAGCAGGGGATCCGCATCTCCATCGACGACTTCGGTACCGGCTACTCCTCCCTGGCCTATCTGCGCCGGCTGCCGGTGGACGAAATCAAGATCGACAAGTCCTTCGTCATGACCATGGTGGCCAACGAGAACGACGCCGTGATCGTCCGCGCCACCATTGGCCTGGCCCACAATCTCGGCCTCGATGTGATCGCCGAGGGGGTGGAGGACGACGACATCTGGGAGCGGCTGCACCAGCTCGGCTGCGACTATGCCCAGGGCTACTACATCAGCAAGCCGATCAGCGGGGTGGAACTCACCCGTATGCTGATGGATTCCCCCTGGGGCGAGGGACGGGGGGTGGTCGAAAACCACGTCTGAGCCCCCTGGAACGGCCGGCGCTTCGTGTATGATTGGGCGCCGCAGATTCCGATTCCCGAGCACGAAGATTCCCGAAGATGAGCGAACCCACCGAGTTCAACCACGAGGGCGTGGAGCGTCAGCCGATCCACCGTTTCACCGAGAAGGCCTATCTGGACTACTCGATGTACGTGATCATGGACCGCGCCCTGC
>CAZMMH010000283.1:0-3775 GCA_964567315.1 uncultured Gammaproteobacteria bacterium | reverse complement strand
TGTGGTGGAAGTCGATCAGGCCCCAGGCCACCAGGAACAGGATGCCGGCCATGGCGGCGTTGGGCAGGTAGGAGGCGTAGGGCGCCACCAGCGGCATCAGGCCGATCAGCATCACGCCGGCCAGGCCCGCGGCCAGCGGGGTCTTGGCGCCGGCCTCGTAGTTGACGCCGGAACGGTTGAAGGAGCCGGTGGCGACGTAGGAGGAGAAGAACGAGCCGACCATGTTCGACAGCCCCTGGCCGACGAACTCCTGGTTGCCGTCCAGGCGCTGGCCGGAGCGGGAGGCCAGGGCGCGGGCGATGGAGACCGCCTCGGTCAGGGCTAGCAGGGTGGCCGCCAGGGCGATCGGCGCCAGCTCCTTGATCGCCTGCATGCTGAAGTCTGGCATCGACAGCGGCGGCAGGGTGGCCGGCAGGGCGCCGACGGTGGTGATGCCGGTGTTGGCCTGGCCAAGCTTGGCGTTGAGGACTACCGACACGACGCTGCCCACGACCATGGCGACGATCATGTAGGGGATTTTGGGGGCGAAGCGCTTGACCAGGATGCCGGTGACCAGGGTGATGCCGGCGACCGCCAGGATGTAGGGGTTGGTCTGGTCAATGTGCTTGAACAGCTCGATGAAGACCTCGTGGAAGTCGAGCCCGCGCGGGATCGGCACGCCGAAGAAGTTCTTCACCTGCTTGGTGGCGATGAGGATCGCCGCGCCGGCGGTGAAGCCGATCACCACCGAGTGGGAAATGAAATTCACCAGGGTGCCGAGGCGGGCGATACCCATCACCAGCTGGGTCACGCCGACCATGAAGGTGAGGGTCAGAGCCAGCTGGACGTATTGGTTCGAGCCCGGTTCGGCAAGGGTGCTGAGGGAGGCGAACAGCACGATGGAGGCGGCGGTGGTCGGGCCGGAGACCAGATGCCAGGAGGAGCCGAAGAAGGCGGCGATGATGGCCGGCACCATGGCGGCGTAGAGGCCGTATTCCGGCGGCATGCCGGCGATGGTGGCGAAGGCGACGCCCTGGGGCAGCACAACGATGGTGCCGGTGAGAGCGGCGACCGCGTCGGCGCGCAGGTTCTCGGGATTCACCCGGTGCCACCAGCGCAGGAAGGGGAACAGGTTGATCCACCACAGGCTGCACTGCCGGCTCTCGCTACTCATGGTATTCACGCCCTCTTTATGACGAATTTACTTAACCTTGACCAATCATTTCCGGCCTAGCCGCGCAGTGTACCGCAAATTGTTCTGTCATTTCATGGGGTAACCGCTATCTGGCGGGAACTATGAACGAATTTAACGATCTCTTAACGTTGGGATTGAAAACGGCCGCCGTGCCCCCCATTGATCCAGCCTGAAGCGCCATTCCGACGGAGTGTCCATGAAACGCATTGTATTGTTCCTCGCCACCAACCTGGCGATTCTGTTTGTTCTCAATATAACCCTGCGTCTGCTGGGGGTGGACCGCTACCTGACCGCCCAGGGGATGAATTTCCAGGCGCTGCTGGTGTTCGCCGCCCTGTTCGGTTTCGGTGGCTCCTTCATCTCCCTGGCCATCTCCAAGTGGATCGCCAAGCGCTCCACCGGCGCGCGGGTGATCGAGCAGCCGCGCAACGCCGACGAGCGCTGGCTGCTGGAGACCGTGCGCCGTCACGCCGAGCGCGCGGGCATCGGCATGCCGGAGGTGGCGGTCTACCCGTCGCCCGACCCCAACGCCTTCGCCACCGGCATGAACCGCAACAACGCCCTGGTGGCGGTCAGCACCGGCCTGCTCAGCAGCATGGGACGCGGCGAGGTCGAGGCGGTGCTGGGCCACGAGATCGGCCACGTGGCCAATGGCGATATGGTAACCCTGTCTCTGATTCAGGGCGTGCTCAACACCTTCGTCATCTTCCTGGCCCGGGTCATCGGCTTCATGGTCGACTCGGCCATGCGCCGCGAGGGCGAGCGCGACAGTGGTCCGGGTATCGGCTATTTCGTCGTATCGATGATCGCCGAGGTGCTGCTCGGTATCGTCGCCAGCATCGTCGTCGCCTGGTTCTCCCGCCGGCGCGAGTTCCGCGCCGACGAGGCGGGTGCCGATCTCGCCGGCAGCACCAACATGATCGGCGCCCTCGAGGCGCTCTCGCGGGCACACACGCCCTCGGCCCTGCCCAGCCAGATGGCCGCCTTCGGCATCCACAACGGCGGCACCCTGGCGAAGCTCTTCGCCAGCCACCCGCCGTTGGAGCAGCGCATCGCCGCCCTGCGTGCCCGCGGCCAGAGTGCGTCCCGGATATCGCTGTAACGCGCAAAGGCCCTGCCACAGAGGGCACAGAGGACACCGGGCGTGGGCCAGGGGTTTCGCCACGTCGCCGGCTGGCATTGACGCGTGAGTGTCCGCAAGCCGCGGCGTGTGCTGGCCCCGACCAAGCTCGGTGATCTCTGGGCCCTCTGTGGCGTATGGCATTTGTTTTCCGCCGCACGCCATCCCTTCGCGCCGGCTGGGACGGCGCAGGGCGATACCGTAGAATGGGCGCGCCAGAAACAGCCACCGAAGGATTTCGTGATGTCCCTGATTCGCCCCTTTGCCGGTCTTCGCCCCCAGCCCCAGCACGCCAGCGACGTGGCGGCGCCGCCCTACGACGTGCTGAACACGGCCGAGGCGCGCGAGCGTGCGGCCGGCAAGCCGTGGAGCTTCCTGCATATCTCGAAGCCGGAGATCGACCTGCCCGAAGGCACCGATCCCTACGCTCCGGCGGTCTACGCCAAGGGGGCCGAAAACCTGCAGCGCATGGTCGAGGAGGGGATCCTGATGCGCGACCTCGCGCCACGCTACTACCTCTATCGGTTGGAGATGAACGGCCACGTGCAGACCGGCCTGGTGGCGGCCGCCTCGGTGGCGGCCTACGACGAGAACCGTATCCGCAAGCACGAGTTCACCCGACCCGACAAGGAGGACGACCGGGTCCGCCAGGTGGATGCGCTGAACGCCCAGACCGGCCCGGTGTTCCTGGTTAACCGCCGCAGCGACGAAATGAACGCCCTGGTGGCGGCGCAGACCAGCGGCCACGCGCCGGTCTACGACCTCACCGCCGACGGCGGCGTGCGCCACACCCTCTGGGTGGTGGAGGAGGCGGCCGCCATCGAGCGCATCACCGCCCTGTTCGACGCCATGGATTGCCTCTATGTGGCCGACGGCCACCACCGTTCGGCGGCGGCCTCGCGGGTGGCCGCGGCGCGCAAGGCGGCCAATCCGAATCACACCGGCGAGGAGAGCTACAACTATTTCCTGACCGTGATCTTCCCCCATGACCAGATGCAGATCCTCGACTACAACCGGGTGGTAGCCGATCTCAACGGCCTCGATGCCGGGACCTTCCTGAACCGGGTGGCCGAGCGCTTCAAGGTGATCGCCGCCGACGCGCAGGTGAAGCCGGAGCGGACCGAGGTCTTCGGCATGTACCTGGGCGGCCGGTGGTATCGTCTGGAGATCAAACCGGAGTACGTGCCGGGGGACGACCCGGTGGCCCGTCTCGACGTCAGCCTGCTGCAGAACAACCTGATCGCGCCGCTGCTCGGCATCGACGACCCGCGCCGCGACAAGCGCATCGATTTCGTCGGCGGCATTCGCGGCCTGAAGGAGCTGGAGCGGCGAGTGGATTCGGGCGAAATGGCCGTGGCCTTCGCCCTGTATCCGGTAACCATGCAGCAGTTGATGGATATCGCCGATTCGGGAAATATAATGCCGCCGAAGACGACCTGGTTTGAACCGAAACTGAGGAGTGGTCTGGTGGTCCACTCGCT
>CAZMMH010000282.1:0-3784 GCA_964567315.1 uncultured Gammaproteobacteria bacterium | reverse complement strand
GAGCGGCACCGGGGCGGCTGCGCGCATGCCTGAGCAACGGCGTTTCGTAGGTGTCCTCTGTGACCTCTGTGGCGAATGGAATTTCGCTTTTCTTTGCGCCTTTGCGTCTTTGCGCGAGACAGGCCTTTTTCAGGCGCCGACCAGGGCGTGCATCAGGCGGGCGACGAAGCCCTCCGGGTGTTCCGGGGTCTCGGCGTGGGCAGGCGGGTGCTCCACCAGGGCACGGGCGATGCGGCGGATGGAGTGGGAGGCCTCGCAACTGGGGTATTCGGCGATGAATGGGCGGCGCCGGCGCACCGCCTGGGCCACCTCCGGCTGCTGCAGGATGAAACCGTCCTCTTCCAACCGGCTGTCGATGAAATTGAGGGCGATGTGGCTGATGCGGCGCATGGCGTTGCGCGCATCGGCCTCGCTGCGGGCCATGTTGACCAGCAGGTGCAGGGAGACCCGTGGCGCCAGCTTCTTCACCGTCTTGATCACCGCGTAGGCATCGAGCATGGCGGTGGGCTCGGGAGTAGAGACCACCAGTACCTCGTCCGCACTGGTGGTGAACATGGTGGTGTTGCGGGAGATGCCGGCACCGGTGTCGATGATCAGGTAGTCGGTGTCACCGGTGAGGTGGGTCAGGGCCTCGGCCAGCTGGTGCTGCTCCGCAGGCGACAGGTTGGCCAGATGATCGTCGCCGGAGGCGCCGGGCACCACCCGCACCTTGTACGGCGTGTCGACCAGGATCTCGTCCACCCGCTTGCGCCCGGCGATGACATCGCTGAGATTTGCCCCGACGTGCAGGTTGAGCAGCAGGTCGACGTTGGCCAGGCCCAGGTCCATGTCGATCAGGGTCACCCGCCGGCCGAGATTGGCGAGGGCGATGGCCAGGCTGACGGCGATGTTGGTCTTGCCGACGCCGCCCTTGCCCGAGGTGACGGTGATGACGCGGGCATGCTCTGTACCGCTGTTCGTCATGATGTTCTCGCTGGGCCTGCCGATTGTCCTTCGGGATGATACCGTTCGCCTCCAACAAGTGTAATCGCTGTCACCCTCCGGCGCGCGGCGCAGCCACGATGTATTACCATCGGCCTTTTCACGGCGGATTTCCCCATGCCCGGCGACGACCTGCACACCGCGGCCGACCTGCTGCTCGCCATCGAGGCGGAGATGCGCCGTGTCGCCCTGTGGGAATCCCTGCCGCCGCCGCCCGAGGCGCTGGCCAGCAGCGTGCCCTTCTGCCACGACACCCTGGAGTTCGCCCAATGGCTGCAGTGGGTCTTTCTGCCGCGCATGCGGGTCCTGGTGGAGGCGGGGGGGCCACTGCCGGCGCGCTGCGGCATCGCGCCGCTGGCGGAGCACACCTTCGCCGGGCTGGTGCTGGAGACGGCGGCGCTGCTGGCGCTGATCGAGGATTTCGACCGTCTGATCGAACAGGGCGATGCATAAGGGGCTGCCAGGCGGCGCCTGAGCACAACGGTTCGATCAAAAGCGCCGAGGGAGGGCCTGCCCCCTCCCCCCCGGCAGGGCTCAGAGGGCGCGGGCGTTGAGGTAGGCGCGCTCGGAAATGTCGTGCCAGGCGACCGCCTGCTCGCGGAAGGCGCGGAACGATTCATAGACCTTCTTCGACATCGGGTCCTTGGCGGCCACGTCGGCGACCACCTCGTCGGAAATCGTCTTGAGCTTCTTCAACACCGCATCCGGGAACTTGCGCAGGTCCACCTTGTGCTTGTTCACCAGGATGTCGAGCGCCTCGTTGTTGCGGGCGGTGTAGTCAGCCAGCATGTCGAGGTTGGCCACCTTGCAGGCATTGGTGACGATGGCCTGCAGGTCGGCGGGCAGGGCAGCGAAGGCCTTTTGGTTGATAAAGCACTCGAGGGTGGTGCCCGGCTCGTGCCAGCCCGGGTAGTAATAGATCCTGGCCGCCTTGTAGAAGCCGAAGGCGAGGTCGTTGTAGGGCCCGACCCACTCGGTGGCGTCGATGGCGCCACTCTTCAACGAGGTGAAGATCTCCCCGCCCGGCAGGCTCACCGGGGTGCCGCCGAGGCGCGCCAGGACCTCGCCGCCGAGGCCGGGGATGCGCATCTTCAGCCCCTTGAGGTCGGCCAGGGTGTTGATCTCCTTGTTGAACCAGCCGCCCATCTGCACGCCGGTATTGCCGGCCGCGGTGGGCACCAGGCCGAAGGGCTTGTAGACCTCGGCCCACAGCTGCATGCCGCCGCCGTGATAGAGCCAGGCGTTCATCTCCTGGGCGGTGAGGCCGAAGGGGACGGCGGCGAAGAACTGGGCCGCCTCGCTCTTGCCCTTCCAGTAGTAGCTGGCGCCGTGGCCCATCTCGGCCGTGCCGCGGGAGACCGCGTCGAAGATCTCGAAGGCGGGCACGATCTCGCCGGCGCCGTAGACCTTCACCTCGATGCGCCCGGCGGACATCTCGCCGATCAGCTTGGCCAGGTAGTTGGCGCCGGTGCCCATGCCGGGGAAGTTCTTCGGCCAGGTGGTGACCATCTTCCAGCGATACTTCGGCGCGGCATGCACCGCCGGCGCGGCCAGCGCGCTCCCCGCCAGTGCCGCTCCGGCACCGGCCCCCTTGATGAAGTCACGACGTTTCATTGGGTTCCCCTGTTTTGAATTCTTGTCTCACGCAGAACCGCACAGATTGAAATGATTGAATCGTTCGCGGCGCCTGCTTGGCAGAAGCTATCATCGTCACCGATTGATACCAATGCTTCCAGCCTTCCGGAAGTAGCCAAAAACGGCTTCCTTCGCGCCTCTGCGCCTCTGCGTGAGGCCGTCTTTAAAGCGGCTGCAGGTTGGCGTAGGCCAGCACCAGCCACTTGGAACCGGCGTCGTGGAAGTTGACCTGGACCCGGGCACTGTTGCCGCTGCCCTCGCAGTCGAGGACTACGCCCTCGCCGAACTTGGCGTGGCTCACCCGCTGGCCCACGTGCAGGCCGATGTCGTCCACGGCGGGCGAGGGCGGCTGGTAGACGGGGCGGCTGATCTGGGCCCGCGGGCGCACCTCGCGCAGCAGCTCCGGCGGGACCTCGCCGATGAAACGCGAGGGCATGGGATAGGTGTCGGTACCGTGCAGGCGGCGGCGCTCGGCGTGGGTCAGGCAGAGCACCTCGCGGGCGCGGGTCATGCCCACGTAGGCCAGGCGCCGCTCCTCCTCCAGGGTGTCGGGGTTTTCGCTGGAGCGGGAGTGGGGGAACAGCCCCTCCTCCATGCCGCAGATGAACACCAGGGGGAACTCCAGCCCCTTGGCCGAGTGCAGGGTCATCAGCTGCACGCACTCCTCCCAGCTCTCACCCTGGCCCTCGCCGGACTCGAGCGCGGCGTGGGCGAGAAAGGCGTCCAGCGGCGCCATGTCGTCATCGGGGTCCGGGCGGAAGCTGCGCGCGGCGTTGACCAGCTCCTCCAGGTTCTCCACCCGCGACTGCTCCTTTTCGCTCTTGTCGTCGCGGTACATGGCGAGCAGGCCGCTCAGCTCGACCACGTGCTCGACCCGGTGTTCCAGCTCCATCTCCGCGGTCTCGGCGTCCAGGCGTTCGATCAGGGACAGAAAGCCGTTGAGGGCGTTGGAGGCACGTGCCGGCAGCCGCTTTTCGGCGACGATCGCCGCGGCCGCCGTCCACAGGGGACAGTCCCGCTCGCGGGCCAGCTCGCGCACCGCCTGCACGGTGCGCTCGCCGATGCCGCGGGTGGGGGTGTTGACCACCCGCTCGAACGACGGGTCGTCGGCCCGGTTGGCGGTGAGGCGCAGGTAGGCCAGGGCGTTCTTGATCTCGGCCCGTTCGAA
>CAZMMH010000281.1:0-3790 GCA_964567315.1 uncultured Gammaproteobacteria bacterium | reverse complement strand
GTGATGCGCCTGCCGATGGTGGAGGGCGACCCGACCTGGTGCGCCACCACCGCTACCGACGCGCGCAACCTCTACTACAACGCCGACTACATCCGCGACCTGAGCCTGGACCAGACCCAGTTCGTGCTGGCCCACGAGGCCCTGCACTGCGCCCTGTCCCACTTCGCCCGGCGCCAGCACCGGGTCAAGTTCCGCTGGGACATCGCCTGCGACTACGCGGTCAATCCCCTGCTGCTCAAGGACGGCCTGACGCCACCCCTGGGGGCCCTCCACCTGGAGGAGTACGAGGACATGACCGCCGAGGAGATCTACCCGTTCATCAAGGAGAACGACGACTCCGAACTGCTGGATCAGCATCTCTACGACAGCGACGCCAAGGGCGAGAACGAAAGCCCCAGTCAGGGCGGCCAGGGTAAGGGCAAACCGCAGAACGACCCCGAGGGTGGGCAGGGCGACAAGCCCACCGAACAGGGCAACAGCGAGGAGCCCTCCCAGGGCGCCGGCCAGCCGCCGCCGCTGGCCGCCGACGAGCGTGAGCGGCTGGAGGTGCAGTGGCGCCAGCGTCTGGCCGGTGCGGCGCAGAGTGCGCTGCAGGCGGGCAAGCTCTCCGCGGCGATGGCGCGGATGGTGGATCACCTGCTGCAGCCGCAGTTGCCGTGGCGGGCCCTGCTGGCCCGCTACATGACCGCCACCGCCCGCGACGACTACAACTACTCGCGTCCATCGCGTCGCGAGGGTGAGGCGATCTTCCCCAGCCTGCGCAGCGCCGAGGTGGACGTGGTGGTGGTGCTCGACACCAGCGGCTCGGTGAACCGTCCCGAGCTGGACGAGTTCCTCAGCGAGGTGAACGCGATCAAGGGCCAGGTGCGGGCGCGGGTCACCCTGCACGCCTGCGACGCCGCCCTCGACGCGGACGGTCCGTGGCAGTACCAGCCGTGGGAGGAGTGCCGCCTGCCGGAGGAGCTGCACGGCGGTGGTGGTACCGACTTCAACCCGCCGTTCGAGTGGATGGAACGCGAGGGCCGCCGCCCCGACCTGCTGGTCTACTTCACCGACGCCATCGGCGAGTTCCCCGAACAGCCGCCCGCCTATCCGGTGTTGTGGTTGGTCAAGGGCAAGGCCAAGGTGCCGTGGGGCGAGCGTATTCAGCTGAACTGAAAAGCAAGAGCGTCTCGCGCAAAGCCGCTAAGGCGCAAAGAAGATCGAAAACCTCTGTCACAGAGGTTACAGAGAACACGGAGGGTTATCCGGAGATCTCGGCAATTCCGTTGCAAGGTGGCAGCAGTGGAGGTATTGCCTGGCTCGCCCGTGAGAGCAACCGCGCCTTCTCTGTGATCTCTGTGCCCTCAGTGGCGATTTGAATTTTCTTTTCTTTGCGCCTTGGCGGCTTTGCGCGAGACAAGGTTTTTTTCGACACGATAGGCAGGAAGTAACAGGTGGCAGAACTCACCAGCGAAGACGCGCTGCGCTTGAACGTGTTGCTGGCCACCGCCGAGGCGGTGCGCATCGACGAGCACCAGATGGCGGTCTACGGTCTCACCCCGGAGGGCGAGGTCAAGGTGCCGCTGCACCCCAACGGCCGTGACGACCAGTACCTGGTGGCGGTGCGCGAGATGCTCTCGAGCCACGCCCTGGGTTCGCCGCGCGGCTATCCGGTCTACCTGCGGCGCTGGGCGCGCATGGGCCAGATGGCCAATTCGCCCCTGGACAAGCTGCTGATGATTGGCGAGCCGGAGGCGGTGGTCGCGGTGGCCTGCGCCCCCAACATCGACGACGAACTGGCGCGCCGCGCCTGGTGGTGCCTGCCCACCTCCGAGGTGGCCCAGCGCATGCTGGAGAACGAGAGCGTCACCGGTGGCGAGATGGGGCCGGAGCTGGCCGAGTACCTGGCGGAGTTCCTGCCCTTCGAGACCGAGCCGGAGGCGATGCTCCGCAGCGTACGCCTGATCCTGCGTCCCGGCCTGATCGGCGAGGCCTCGCGGCGCAAGCTGTGGGAGGTGGGGCGCCAGCGCAAGGCCTACCGGGTCGGCTTCCTCGAAACCTCGGCCGACGATCTGCCCCAGCCCCTGCCGCCGCGGGCCGACCTCGATGCCCACCGGGAGGTACTCACCCGCCTGGCCGAGCGCGACAACCGCCTGGCGCGGTTGCTGCTCAAGGTGCTCGACGGCATGGGCCAGACCTTCATCGAGGCCTGCGAGGATGTCCTGCGCCGGCCCATGCACCAGGACATCGTGGCTGCCCTGTTCGATGCCGTCGGACGCTATTTCGCCGAACTGCGCGCGGCCGCGGGGCAGATTCGGGAAATGGAACGGCTGCTGACCCTGGCCGACGAACTGCTGACCGGTGACGAGGCCCAGGCGCTGCTGGCCGAGGTGCCCGAACTGAATGCCGAGGTGCGCGCGCTGCTGGCCCTGGCCCACCTCGACGAAGGGGTGCTGATTCCCATCTTCTCCCGCACCGACGCCGTCGGTACCCTGCTGCGCAAGAAGGTGGCGCCGGTGGCCGAGCCCCTGGCCGAACTGCTGCGCACCCTGCGCACCCCCCGTTGAGATGACTGCGATCACCGTGATTCGGGTCGCGTTGGTGGTCGAACTGACCTTGCCGACGCGCACCCTGGAGGAGGGGGTCGGCTATTCGCCGGTGCTGCTGGGGCGGGCCCTGGCCGAGCAGGTGGATAGCTGGGTGCAGCGGGCCGGGCTGGGCTACTACCCGCCCCTGAGCCAACTGCGCGACCGCCCGGGGATCGACCCCGACCTGCTGCTGCTGATCGGGGAAATGGCCAGCCAGGCCTGTGAAATCGGCCGCTACGAGCTGCGCCGGCGCCTGGCCAGCGCCTTTTCCAGCGTGCGCGTCGACGATGTGCGCAGCCTGTGTTACACCATGCCCAAGGCCCGCCCCGCCCAGAGCGACGGCCGCAGCCGCCTGGCGCGTCACTACGCACCCGACACCGTGCGCGCCGAACTGACCGTGAGCTCCCTTGAGCACACGGGCAGGGGGCTGGATGGGATGGCGCGCCTGGCGGCCCAGAAGACCACGCGCTGGCTGCGGGACCATTTCGAACGCTTCGAGGTGTGCGACGCACGTCTGCTCGGCTGAATCGGGTTCCCCGCAAAACCGTGCATCGGCCACAGTTTGGAACCATTTCCGCCCGGCGTTCGTCACTAATGTGAATTGGTCCATATTTTTGCCCGCGGCCGCGTGATCTATTGATCACAACAGTGCGATAGCGACTTTTGTTTCAAGGAGATGCGTCATGGTCATGTCCAGCACAGTCAAGCAGTACCTGGACCGCCAGGGCGTCGACTACCGGTTGATCACCCACCCGCGGACCATGAGCCTGGAACAGGCGGCGGCCGCAACCCAGGTGGCTCCGGCGGCCCTCGCCCGCGCGGTGGTGCTCAAGGATTCCCGTGGCCTGATGCTGGCCGTGCTGCCGGTCAGCCACGTGATCAACTTCGCCCGGCTGCGGGAGCTTATCGGGCGCGATTTCGAAATCGCCGAGGCCGGTGAAGCGGCACGCCACTTCCGCGACTGCGAGGCGGGCTCGCTGCCGCCCTTCGGCGAGGTCTTCGGCCTCGATACGGTGGTCGACGACTGTCTCGCCGAGAGCGATTCGATCTACTTCGAGCCCGGCAGCCACACCGCTCTGGTCAAGGTGGGGGCCGACAACTTCCAGCTGCTCCAGGGCGGCGCCATGCGCGCCAACTTCAGTGCCCCCGCCGAGGCCCTGCGGGTCGATGCCGAGGTGCCGATGGCGGAACTGACCCCGGCCGCGGAGGTGAAGCGGCGG
>CAZMMH010000280.1:0-3794 GCA_964567315.1 uncultured Gammaproteobacteria bacterium | reverse complement strand
GGGCCATGCTACCAGTTCTGTGTTGCCCCCCGTAACGGTTGAAAACACCCGGTCGGGGGCGGGGCCGGTGCCGGGGCCCGGCCGCCTCCGTTCACTTCACAGGTTTGCCTAGCGAGAGCTTGGCGCGATTGGCTGCCACCGTCTTGGTGCCGATCCCCTTGACGTTGACCAGCTCGTCGACGCTCTTGAACGACCCGTGGGCCGTGCGGTAGGCGACGATCGCCTTGGCCTTGTTGATCCCCACCCCGCGCATGGCAGTGGCGATCTGCTGGGGCGTCGCATGATTGATGTCGAGCTGGCCGGCCTGCACCAGCAACGGCAGACACAGGCAGACGAGGGCGAAGAAAAGGGTACGCAGCTTGCTCATGGTCACCTCCCTATTGGAGCAATGCGGAGTCGCAACGGCGCCGGAACGGCCCCGTGCGTCGGCACACCATCCAGGTGCGCCGGCGACCGATTATCCGCGGCCGTCAGGCGGCCGCAATAGCGGAAATCTCGGAATTGATTGTAAGCAAAACGCTCATCGGCTCCGCCGCCGCGGTGATCGGCCGGCCGATCACCAGGTAATGGGCGCCGGCGCGCATAGCGTCGGCGGGGGTCATGACCCGCCTCTGGTCGTCGCTGGCGGCGCTGGCCGGCCGAATCCCCGGGGTCACCAGGACAAAGTCGGAACCCCGCTCCGCCTTGAGCCGCTCCGCCTCCCGGGCCGAACAGACCACACCGTCGAGGCCGCTGTCGGCTGCCAGCGCCGCGAGCCGGCTGACATTGTCGAGAGGCGTGCCGGCCAGGCCGATCTGGGTCAGCTCCTGTTCGTCGTGACTGGTGAGTATGGTCACGGCGACAAGCAGCGGTTGCGCGCTGCGCGCCGCCAGGGCCTCGCGTGCGGCCTCCATCATGCGCTGCCCGCCGAGGGCGTGGACGTTCATCATCCACACGCCCAGATCGGCCGCCGCCTCGCAGGCGCGGGCGACCGTATTGGGGATGTCGTGAAACTTCAGGTCCAGGAACACCTCGAAGCCGAGCGCCGTGAGCCGCTCCACCAATTGCGGGCCGCCGCGGGTGAACAGCTCCTTGCCCACCTTCAGCCGGCACTGCCCTGGGGTCACCTGCTCAACGAAACGCAGGGCCTGCTCGGCGTTCGGATAGTCGAGCGCGACGATGACCCGCGGGCCACGATCTGTCTGCATCATGTGGACTCTCTTCTGTCGACTCAGGATTCGGCGTCGATGCCGGAAATGGGTTTCACGGTGTTCCAGCTCTTGCAGCTGGGGCACTGCCAGTGCAGCGACTTGCCCTGGAATCCGCACTGACGGCAGTGGTAGCCCGGCATCTCGCCCACCAGGTGCTCGGTGAGGTCGCTCAGCATGCGCAGAACGTCTTCATCCTCGCCGCCCTGCTCCAGCTCCTGCTTGAGCAGCCAATTGAGCCCCGGCAGAGAGGGATGCTGGCGCTGGCTGGCGACGATGAACTCCAGCGCATCGTGTTCGCCCTGCCGGCTGCGCAGGCTTTCGGCCAGGGCCAGAGTAGGCTTCACCGCCGGGTATTCCCGCACCAGCCCCTGCAGCACATCGATCAGTTGATCGGCGCGCCCGAGGCGGGAATAGCAGGCCACCATGGCGTCGATCACCTCGGGCACGAACTCCAGGTCCTGTTCCTGCACCCGGCGGTAGGCGCCGAGGGCGTTGCGGTCGTCGCCCTCGGCGGCGAACAGCTCGGCCTCCAGGATACTGGCGCGCACGCAGCGCCAGTCGCTGGCCAGGGCCCGGCGGGTCATCTGCATCGCACGCTCCCGTTCCCGCCGTGACCAGGCCTGGGCCGCCAGCTCGCAGTAGTACTGGGCGATGGTTGGCGCCATGCTCTTGCCGGTCTCCGACTCCAGCCGTTGGGCCACGGCGATCGCCTTGTCCCAGTCCTTCTCCTGCTGATAGATATCGATCAGGCTCCACAGCGCGACGGTGCCGTAGAGGTTCATCTCGATCAGCTCCAGGAACAGGTTCTCCGCGCGATCGAGCAGGCCGGCGCGCATGTAGTCCTCGGCCAGTTCCAGCAGGGCCTGAGCCCGCTGCTCGCGGCTCAGGGTGGGGCGGGCGATCAGGTTCTGGTGAATGCGGATCGCCCGGTCCACCTCGCCGCGGCGGCGGAACAGGCTGCCCAGCGCCAGATGGGTCTCCACCGTGTCGCTGTTGACCTCGAGCATATGGATGAAGACCTCGATGGCCTTGTCGGTCTGCTCGTTGAGCAGGTAGTTGAGGCCCTTGAGGTAGTCGGAGGTGAATTCACTGCTCGACCCCTCCTGGCGGCGGGCGCCACCACGACGCGCCATCCACCAGCCGGATGCCGCCGCCACCGGCAGTAGCAACCAGAGCAGATCGGGCATCAGGGACCGTCCTTGATCGGGATCGCGCGGAGATTGCGCACCTCCTGGTCGCGCAGCTCGACCATGCGCCGCAGGCGCGCGATCTCCCGTTGCAGTTTGAGATGGTTCAGCAGCGCGCCGGTCAGGCCCACCAGCACGCCGACGCCCAGGGCCGCCAACAAGGTGACCGCCAGCGGCAACTGCAGGGCGCCGTAATAATAGTTGACCCGAATCAGGCCCGGATTGATCTCCGCGAAGCCGAGGCCCAACAGCGCCACGAGCACCACGAGCAGCAGCAACAAGACGTGCTTCATCCCCTCTCCCACACCGGCACGGCAGACCCCCACAAACGGCGGCCCGCTGCGCGAACCGCCTGAAAACCGCGGTCTAATTTAACACAGAGGATTGAGAAGGGCGCGACGGTGCGTGCCCAAAAGAGCGTTGGTCCAGGCGGCCCCGGCCGGGGTTCAGCGGACCTCGGGGTTGAGCAAACGGCCCTGGTCGACCCGCTCGCGAAGCTCCTTGCCGGGCTTGAAATGGGGCACGTACTTGCCCTTGAGCTCGACGGACTCGCCGGTCTTCGGATTGCGACCGACCCGGGGCGGGCGGAAATGGAGGGAGAAGCTGCCGAAGCCGCGTATCTCGATGCGCTGCCCCTTGGCCAGGGCATCGCTCATCTGCTCGAGCAGGCTCTTTACCGCCAGTTCGACATCTTTGTATGCGAGGTGACTCTGTTTACGCGCAAGCAGCTCGATCAACTCGGACTTGGTCATGCTCAATTCTCGATCCAGAGCGGGGCCGCATGCCCCGCCGTCTCCCCGAATCCGGCCAATGCGGCCACCCGTAACATCCGCCGCCGTCCCTTACCTGCCGGGACGCGGGCGATGCCCCTGCCCCGCAGCCGCGGGACAGGGGCAGGGCCGTATCAGTCGTCCTTTTCCATCTGCGCCTTGAGCAGGTCACCGAGAGTGGTGGCCGCCGGGGCGCCGCGGTTGAAGTCCTCGACCGCCTCGGCCTCTTCCGCAAACTCCTTGGCCTTGATGGAAAGGCTGATGGTGCGGTTCTTGCGATCGACGCCCATGAACTTGGCCTCGATCTCCTCACCAACCTTAAGTACGGTGCGGGCATCCTCGACCCGGTCACGGGTCAGCTCGGAGGCGCGCAGGTAGCCCTCCACGCCGTCGCCCAGGTCGATCACGGCACCCTTGGCATCCACTTCGCGCACGGTACCGTTGACGATGCTGCCCTTGGCATTCTCGGCCACGAAGTTGGAGAAGGGATCGCGATCCATCTGCTTGACGCCCAGCGAGATGCGCTCGCGCTCCGGATCCACGGCCAGCACCACCGCCTCGACCTCGTCACCCTTCTTGAAGTTGCGCACGGCCTCTTCGCCGGGCTCGTTCCAAGAGATGTCGGAGAGGTGGACCAGACCGTCGAT
>CAZMMH010000279.1:0-3795 GCA_964567315.1 uncultured Gammaproteobacteria bacterium | reverse complement strand
AGCGGCAGAAGGGCGGTATCGGCCTGCGCGGACCGGGTGAAACCCAGCTCGAAACCGACCGCCGCCTGCTCGGCGCCCGGATCAAGCAGCTGAACCAGCGCCTGGAGAAGGTCGAACGCACCCGCGGCCAGAGCCGCCGGGCGCGCCGGCGGGCCACGGTGTCGACGGTCAGCCTGGTGGGCTATACCAACGCCGGTAAGTCGACCCTGTTCAACCGCCTCACCGACGCGGCGGTCTATGCCCGCGACCAGTTGTTCGCGACCCTGGACCCCACCCTGCGCCGGCTCGATCTGCCCCGTGGCGGCGCGGTGGTGCTGGCCGACACCGTGGGTTTCATTCGCGATCTGCCCCACGATCTGGTGGCGGCCTTTCGCTCGACCCTGCAGGAGACCCGCGAGGCGGACCTGCTGCTGCACGTGGTCGACGCCAGCGACCCGGAGCGCGGCGTCATCGCCGGCCACGTCAACGAGGTGCTGGCCGAGGTGGGCGCCGAGAAGGTGGCGCAAATCGAGGTCTACAACAAGATCGACCTGATGGACGACACCGGGCCCCGGGTACAGCGCGACGCCGAGGGCCGGGTGGTGCGGGTTTGGCTCTCGGCGCGCAGCGGCGAAGGCATCGAGCTGCTGCTGCAGGCCCTGGAGGAGCGCTTCGCCGGCGACCGGGTGGCCGGTTGGCTGCGCCTGCCGGCCAGCGCCGGGCGTGCCCGGGCCCGGCTGTTTGCCCTGCAGGCGGTGGCCGAGGAGCGGAATGCCGACGGCGGCGGCTGGCTGCTGCGGGTCGATATGCGCCGCGAAGACTTTCTGGTCCTGCAGCGTGAGGAGCAGATCGGCGAGGTGGCGGAAGAGGCGCCGGCCGAGGGTCGCCTTGCGGCTGTAGCACAAGGCCAATAGAATTCATCCCTTTGTCGCCCCCTGGGCGGCTTCATGCAAGACCATTCTGGAGCAACCGATGGCCTGGAACGAGCCGGGTGGAGACAAGCAGGATCCCTGGGGCGGCGGAGGCGGCGGCCAGCAGCCCCCCGACCTCGACGAGGTGGTGCGCAAGCTGCAGGCGCGCTTCAACGGCCTGTTCGGCGGCCGCAAGGGTGGTGGTGGCCCGCGTACCGGCAAGTCCGGCGGCCTCGGCTTCATCGGCCTGATCGTCGTTGCGGTGTGGCTCGCCTCAGGCTTCTACATCGTCGGTCCCGCCGAGCGCGGCGTGGTCACCCGCTTTGGTGCCTACGTGTCGCCGCCAGTGCTGCCCGGCCCCCACTGGCACCTGCCCTATCCCATGGAGCAGGTGGAGAAGGTCGACGTCGATCAGGTGCGGCCCGCCTCGATCAAGGCCCTCATGCTGACCAAAGACGAGAACATCGTCAGCGTCGACCTGGCGGTGCAGTACCGGGTCAAGGACCCGGCCGCCTATCTGTTCAATGGCCGCGATCCCGATCTCACCCTGAGTCAGGCGGCCGAAAGCGCGGTGCGCGAGGTGGTGGGCAAGAGCCAGATGGACTACGTGCTCACCGAGGGGCGGGCCGAGGTGGGCGCCTCCACGCAGCAACTGCTGCAGGAGGCGCTGGATGAATATGGCACCGGCCTGGAGGTGACCAGCGTCAACCTGCAGGACGTCCAGCCGCCGGAGCAGGTGCAGAGCGCCTTCGAGGACGCCATCCGCGCCCGTGAGGACGAGCAGCGGCTGAAGAACGAGGCCGAGGCCTACTCCAACGACGTGGTGCCGAAGGCACGCGGCGCCGCCGCCCGCAAGATCGAGGAGGCGACCGCCTACAAGCAGAGCGTGATGGCCCGTGCCCAGGGTGATGCGTCCCGCTTCGACGCCCTGCTCACCGAGTACCAGAAGGCGCCGCGGGTGACCCGCGAGCGTCTCTATCTCGACACCATGCAGTCGGTGCTCAGCAACAGCAGCAAGGTGCTGCTGGATGCGCCCAAGGGCAACAGCCTGATGTACCTGCCCATCGATCGCATGCTGGAGGGCGACAAGGCCGCGGCGCCAAGCCCCGCCGAGCCCAGCGGCACGGCCAGCGGCAGCGCCAGCACCGCGGCCGGCAGCACCAGCAACGATACGCGCAGCCGGGGGAACCGCTGATGAGCCACCAGAAGAATCTACTTTTGATCCTCCTCGTGGTGGTGCTGCTGCTCGGCAGCATGTCGGTCTACACGGTGGACCAGCGCCAGCGCGGCATCGTCCTGCGACTGGGTGAGATCGTGCGCACCGACGTGCCGCCGGGTCTGCACTTCAAGCTGCCCCTGGTGACCAGCGTGCGCAAGATAGACACGCGCATCCTGACCCTGGATGCCGAACCGGAGCGCTTTCTCACCAGCGAGAAGAAGAACGTCATCGTCGACTTCTTCGTCAAGTGGCGGATTCGTGACATCGGCAAGTTCTACCGCGCCACCGGCGGCGACCAGCGCCGTGCCGGGCTGCGCCTGTCCCAGGTGATCAAGAAGGGGCTGCGCGCCGAGTTCGGCAAACGCACCATTCAGGAGGTGGTCTCCGGCGACCGTGCAGAGATCATGAGCCTGGTGGCCAAGGAGGCCAAGGCGCAGGCGGCCGAGTTCGGCATCGAATTGGTCGACATCCGGGTCCGGCGCATCGATCTGCCGCGCCAGGTCTCCACCTCGGTCTATCAGCGTATGGAGGCGGAGCGCCAGCGGGTGGCCAAGAGCTTCCGTGCCCGCGGCGCCGAGACGGCGGAGAAGATCAGGGCCGATGCCGACCGGCAGCGTCAGGTGATCCTGGCCGAGGCCTACCGTACCGCCGAGACCCTGCGTGGCGAGGGTGACGCCAAGGCGGCCGAGATCTACGCCAAGGCCTACAACAAGGATCCGGAGTTCTATGCCTTCTATCGCAGCCTCGGCGCCTATCGCGAGACCTTCAACAGCAAGAAGGACGTCATCGTGCTGCAGCCGGACTCGCAATTTTTCAAGTACTATAAGGATGCCTCGGGCGGGCGCTGAGTGCCCGCTCGACGATGACCTGACCGGGCGCTTGCGCCCGGCTTTTTTTGTCGGCTGAATGGACTGGAACTCGCTGTGGAAGGCCGTGGCCCTGGTGCTGGTGATCGAAGGGCTGTTGCCGGCGCTGAATCCCGAGGGGATGCGCCGCAGCCTGTTGCTGCTGGCCCGGATGGACCGCCGCGCCCTGCGCGTCGCCGGCCTGGCCAGCATGCTGCTCGGTGCACTGCTGCTCTACCTGCTGCACTAGGCCGGGCCATCCCGCCCATGCCGACCGACCTGTTCCCAATGACGAGGAAGTGCGTCCGATGATCGACGACAACCGCTGGCTGTTGCCGGAGGGGATCGAGGAGGTGTTGCCCGCACAGGCGGCACGCCTGGAGCGTCTGCGCCGTGGCTTGCTCGACCTGTATCACGGCTGGGGCTACGAACTGGTGCTGCCCCCCTTCATCGATTACCTCGAATCCCTGCTCACCGGGGCCGGCCACGACCTGCAGTTGCAGACCTTCACCCTGGTCGATCAGCTCAGCGGGCGCCTGCTCGGCATCCGCGCCGACATGACCCCGCAGGTGGCGCGCATCGACGCCCACGCCCTGCGCCGCGAGGTGCCGACCCGGCTCTGCTACCTGGGCACCGTGCTGCATACCCGTCCCGACGGCTTCGCCCGCTCGCGCAGCCCGTTCCAGGTGGGGGCCGAGCTCTACGGCCATGCCGGGATCGAGAGCGACGTCGAGGTGCTCGGGCTGATGCTGGAGACCCTTGACCTGACCCGGGTGCGCGACGTCCACCTCGACCTCGGCCACGTCGGCGTGTTCGGCGGCCTGGCCCGCGCCGCCGGCCT
>CAZMMH010000278.1:0-3824 GCA_964567315.1 uncultured Gammaproteobacteria bacterium | reverse complement strand
GCAGCCACATGTTCCAGGCCACGGTGACGTAGCGGGTCTCGTCGATCGGCACGAAGCTGCGGCTGCCGATGGAGGCGAGCACCAGCAGCAGCCAGGCACCCAGCAGCAGCCAGAAGGGAATGCCGTTGCGCAGCGTTCTCGGCATGGCGACTCAGCTCCCCTCGCCGCCGTCGGCGCCCAGCTCCCGATCCAGGTCGCGGCCGAAGCTGCGGCCGCGGCGGAAATGGCGATAGAGATAGGCGCCGAGGAAGCCGGAGACCAGGAACAGGGCCAGCGCCAGGCTGATGCGCAGCACCGGGTCGAGGTTGATGCCGCTGCCGGCCAGGGCGAAGACCAGGGTCTGGGGGATGTAGCCGAGGGCCGAGGCGAGGAAGAAGACCCCGGCGGAGACGCTGGAGACGCCGGCGGTGAGGTTGGTCACCACGTTGCTGCCGACGGGCAGCAGGCGGATCAGCAGGGTCATGGAGAACGGATAGCCACGGATGAAATCGTCGAGACGCTGCACCCGTCCGGCGAAGTGGGCCTTGACCACGGGGCGGCCGAACCAGCGGGCATAGTAGAAGGCGACGATGCAGCCGGTCACCGAGGCGGCCAGGGCGTAGCCCGCGCCGCCGATGAAGCCGAAGGCGTAGCCGGAGAGGAAGCCCACCAGCTGGCGCGGCAGACCGATGGCGATCACCAGGGCGCCGACGCCCACGAACAGCAGCTCGCCGGAGAAGCCCTTGCCGCGCACGTGGCTGTCGATCCAGGACTTGTCGAGGACACTGCCGAGGTGGCTGGCGTCCACCAGGTAGCCGACCGCCACCAGGGTCGAGATCAGCACCAGCCCCCGCAGCAGCAGGCGCGGATTCATGCCGAGCTCCAGGCGCTGGGTCTCAACGGGCGCCACCGAACTCCTCGACCACCGCCGGCCGCTTGGCCCGCTTCTGCAGCCAGCGCACCCCGAAGATGTCGACGATGCCGACCCACAGGCGGTTGCCGATGCCGTACTTGGAGGTGCCGCGGGTGCGCGGGCGGTGGTTCACCGGCACCGAGATCACCCCGCCGCCGGCACGCTGCACCAGGGCCGGCAGGAAACGGTGCATGTGGTCGAAGTAGGGCAGGTCGAGAAAGGTGTCGCGGGCGAACAGCTTGAGTCCGCAGCCGGTATCCGGGGTGGCGTCCTTGAGCAGCCCGGAGCGCACGCCGTTGGCGATCTTCGACGAGAGCCGGCGCACCGGGGTGTCGTGGCGCTTCTGGCGCCAGCCGGCCACCATGCACAGGTTCTCCGGGCGCGCCGGATCGTGCAGCATGGCGTAGAGGCTGGGTATGTCCGCCGGGTCGTTCTGGCCGTCGCCGTCCAGGGTGGCGATCCACGGCGCCCGCGCCGCCTTCACCCCGGTACGCACCGCGGTGCTCTGGCCGCAGCTGGCGGCGTGGCGCAGCACCCGCAGCTCGGGGCATTCGGCGGCCATCTCGCGCAGGCGGGCATCGGTCTGGTCGTCGCTGCCGTCGTCGACATAGACGATCTCGAAGGCCAGCCGGTCGCTCAGGGCGGCGCGGATTTCCTCGATCAGGGGGCGGATGTTGTCGGCCTCGTTGCGGACCGGAACGACGACGGAGAGATCCATTACGGCTCTGGCTTTCGTGAACTGCGGCTTGGGTCGATGGGCGATTATCGCAGGATCAGCGCGAGTTTGCCCGAAAAAGTTGCCCGACTCCGGCAACCCCCTGCACCACAGGGTAGCGCCGGGCCCCGTTTTGCTATAGTCGAGCATCCCACTTGGTCTTGGACAGCCGCATGCCCACCAACTACAACCGCCTCGGCGGCGAAACCAGCCCCTACCTCCTTCAGCACGCCGACAACCCGGTGGCCTGGCAGCCGTGGGACGAGAACGCCCTGCAGGCGGCCCGCGACGCGGACAAGCCGATCCTGCTCTCCATCGGCTACTCGGCCTGCCACTGGTGCCACGTGATGGCCCACGAGTCGTTCGAGGACCCGGCCACCGCGGCGCAGATGAACGACGCCTTCGTCAACATCAAGGTGGACCGCGAGGAGCGGCCGGACCTGGACAAGATCTACCAGACCGCCCACCAACTGCTGACCGGACGTCCGGTCAGCAGTTGGTGGGCGGTCTGGTAGATCTTGTCCAGGTCCGGCCGCTCCTCGCGGTCCACCTTGATGTTGACGAAGGCGTCGTTCATCTGCGCCGCGGTGGCCGGGTCCTCGAACGACTCGTGGGCCATCACGTGGCACCAGTGGCAGGCCGAGTAGCCGATGGAGAGCAGGATCGGCTTGTCCGCGTCGCGGGCCGCCTGCAGGGCGTTCTCGTCCCACGGCTGCCAGGCCACCGGGTTGTCGGCGTGCTGAAGGAGGTAGGGGCTGGTTTCGCCGCCGAGGCGGTTGTAGTTGGTGGGCATGCGGCTGTCCAAGACCAAGTGGGATGCTCGACTATAGCAAAACGGGGCCCGGCGCTACCCTGTGGTGCAGGGGGTTGCCGGAGTCGGGCAACTTTTTCGGGCAAACTCGCGCTGATCCTGCGATAATCGCCCATCGACCCAAGCCGCAGTTCACGAAAGCCAGAGCCGTAATGGATCTCTCCGTCGTCGTTCCGGTCCGCAACGAGGCCGACAACATCCGCCCCCTGATCGAGGAAATCCGCGCCGCCCTGAGCGACCGGCTGGCCTTCGAGATCGTCTATGTCGACGACGGCAGCGACGACCAGACCGATGCCCGCCTGCGCGAGATGGCCGCCGAATGCCCCGAGCTGCGGGTGCTGCGCCACGCCGCCAGCTGCGGCCAGAGCACCGCGGTGCGTACCGGGGTGAAGGCGGCGCGGGCGCCGTGGATCGCCACCCTGGACGGCGACGGCCAGAACGACCCGGCGGACATACCCAGCCTCTACGCCATGCTGCACGATCCGGCGCGCCCGGAGAACCTGTGCATGGTGGCCGGCTGGCGCCAGAAGCGCCACGACACCCCGGTGCGCCGGCTCTCGTCGAAGATCGCCAACGGCGTGCGCTCCGGGCTGCTCAAGGACGCCACCCCGGATACCGGCTGCGGACTCAAGCTGTTCGCCCGCGACACCTTTCTCGACCTGCCCTACTTCGACCACATGCACCGTTTCCTGCCGGCCCTGGTGCAGCGTGCCGGCGGCGGGGTGATCTCGGTGCCGGTGAACCACCGCCCGCGCACCCGCGGCACCTCCAAGTACGGCATCGGCAACCGCCTGTGGGTCGGCATCGTCGACATCTTCGGGGTGCGCTGGCTGCAGAAGCGGGCCAAGCGGCCGGCGGTGGTCGAGGAGTTCGGTGGCGCCCGTTGAGACCCAGCGCCTGGAGCTCGGCATGAATCCGCGCCTGCTGCTGCGGGGGCTGGTGCTGATCTCGACCCTGGTGGCGGTCGGCTACCTGGTGGACGCCAGCCACCTCGGCAGTGTCCTCGACAAGTCCTGGATCGACAGCCACGTGCGCGGCAAGGGCTTCTCCGGCGAGCTGCTGTTCGTGGGCGTCGGCGCCCTGGTGATCGCCATCGGTCTGCCGCGCCAGCTGGTGGGCTTCCTCTCCGGCTACGCCTTCGGCTTCATCGGCGGCGCGGGCTACGCCCTGGCCGCCTCGGTGACCGGCTGCATCGTCGCCTTCTACTATGCCCGCTGGTTCGGCCGCCCCGTGGTCAAGGCCCACTTCGCCGGACGGGTGCAGCGTCTCGACGATTTCATCCGTGGCTATCCGTTCTCCATGACCCTGCTGATCCGCCTGCTGCCCGTCGGCAGCAACGTGGTGACCAACCTCACCGCCGGCGTCTCCAGCGTCTCCGCCGGGGTCTTCTTCCTCGCCTCGGCCCT
>CAZMMH010000277.1:0-3828 GCA_964567315.1 uncultured Gammaproteobacteria bacterium | reverse complement strand
GATCGAGATTCCCCACGTGCGGCAGTCGGGAAAGAATTCCGCCGACATCCGCATGGTGGTCGATGCCCTCGACCTCTGCTACACCAAGTCCCACGTCGACACCTTCGTCATCGTCTCCGGCGATTCCGACTTCTCGCCCCTGGTCTCCAAGCTGCGCGAGAACAACAAGGTGGTGATCGGGGTCGGGGTCAAGCAGTCGACCTCGGACCTGCTGATCAGCAACTGCGACGAATTCATCTTCTACGACGACCTGGTGCGCGAGGCCGGCAAGCCGCGGAGCAAGAAGAAAAAGGCCGCGGCCAAGGAGAGCACGGCCAAGAAGCAGGCGGCCCCCAGCGAGGATGAGAAGCGCCAGGAGGCCCTGGACCTGGTGCTGGCGACGGTCGAGGACCTGTTCGAGGAGCGCGGCGAGGAGGAGAAGGTCTGGGGCTCGATGGTCAAGCAGGCGCTGAAGCGGCGCAAGCCGGGCTTCAACGAGAGCTACCACGGCTTCCGCACCTTCGGTCAGCTGCTGGAGGAGGCCCAGGCGCGCGGCATGCTGGAGCTGGAGCCCGACGAAAAATCCGGCGGTTACCTGATCCGCGGCTACGCCCACGAGGAGTGAAG
Organism: uncultured Gammaproteobacteria bacterium; assembly: GCA_964567315.1. Taxonomy (GTDB): domain Bacteria; phylum Pseudomonadota; class Gammaproteobacteria; order CAZMMH01; family CAZMMH01; genus CAZMMH01. The sequence continues at coordinate 3,222 of CAZMMH010000277.1, read as the reverse complement.
CGGCCGGGTCGGACTCCATGAAGCGCCCCGTCACCATCCGCGTCAGCCTGCTGCGCAACCTGCTGCCCCTGGTGCTGGTGCTCGGCGCCGTGGTCTTCGGCGCCAGCCTGTTCGGCACCCGCTACACCACCCGCATCCTCTCCAAGCAGCTGATCGACCGCACCCTCGATCTGATCGAGGCGCGCCTGCACGCCTTCTTCCGCCCGGTGGACGAGAACCTGCGGCTGGTGCGCGCCTGGAGCGAGGCCGGCCTGCTGCCGCTCGACGACCCCGCCGCCATGGGCCGGCTGTTCGTGCCTCTGCTGCGCCGCTCGCCGCAGATCTCCTCCCTGGAGGTGGCCGACGACGCCGGCAACGAGTACATGCTGCTGCACGCTGGCGACCACTGGCGGGTGCGTCTGACCCGTCCGGCCGAGTGGGGCCACCGCACCCGCTGGCTGGAGTGGAGCGATGCCGAGCCGACCCCCAAGGCCTCCTGGAAGGCGCTCGACTACGACCCGCGCGCCCGCCCCTGGTACCGGGGCGCGCTGGCCCGCCTGCGCGGCGGCGGCAGCGACGCCGACAGCCCCTACTGGACCCCGCCCTATACCTTTTTCACCGCGGCGAGCCCGGGGATCACCGCGGCCAAGGCCTTCCGTGACCCCGACGGCCGCCTGCGGGTGGTGGGGGTCGACGTGCTGCTTTCGGCCATCTCCGACCTGACCCTGCACATGAAGGTGAGCGAACACGGCAAGGTGGCGGTGCTCTCCAGCGACGGCCGCCTGCTCGGCCTGCCGCGCGACCCGCGCTACGAGGATCCGGCGGCGCGCCGCGCCGATCTGCTCAAGCAGCCGGCCGCGATACCCAACCCCTTCGTCCTCGACGCCTCGCGCGCCTTCCGCGCCCACGAGGGCAAGCCGGGTCTGGTGCGCTTCATCAGCCACGGCGACGAGTGGCTCGGGCGCGGGCGCAACTTCGCCCTCGGCAGCGAGCGCCACCTGATGCTGGGGGTCGTGGTGCCGCTCGCCGACCTGTTCCGGGATCAGCGCCGGCTGGGCTGGTTGATCCTGCTGGCCACCGCCGCCGCACTCGGTTTCGGTGTGCGCCGGGCCGTGCTGCTGGCCCGGCGCTACGGCCGGCCGCTGGCGGCCATCGCCCGCCAGAGCGACGAAATCAGCCGCGGCAACCTCGACTACCGTGCCCCGGTGGAGTCGCCGCTGCTGGAGGTGCGCCGCCTCTCCGAGTCCCACGAGCGCATGCGCCGTGGCCTGCAGACCCTGCTGCGCCTGGAGCGCGACCTGCAGCTGGCCCGCGAGATCCAGCGCAGCACCCTGCCGGAGCGGATCCCGCACCTGCCGGGCTTCGAGATCGCCGGCTGGAGCGAGCCCGCCGAGGAGACCGGCGGCGACATCTATGACGTGGTCGCCGTGCCCGGCCAGCCCGATCGGGTGGTGCTGTTGCTGGCCGACGCCACCGGCCACGGCATCGGCCCGGCGCTGTCGGCGACCCAGGTGCGCGCCATGCTGCGCATGGCCCTGCGCATGGGCGGCGGCCTGGAGGAGGTCGCCCGCCACATCAACGAGCAGCTCTGCGACGACCTCCACGCCGGCCGCTTCGTCACCGCCTGGCTGGGCGAGCTGGACGCCGCCAGCGCCACCCTGACCACCCTCTCCGCCGGCCAGGGCGCGCTGTTGCACTACCATGCCGAGGAGGATGCCTTCACCGTCCACGGCGCCGGCGCGCCGCCCCTCGGGGTGATCGCCGAGACCGAGCTGCGGGCGGAACCGCCCCTGCCGCTTGCCCACGGCGACTTGTTCCTGGTCATGTCCGACGGCGTCCTGGAGGCGACCAACAGCGCGGGTACCCCCTTCGGCCTGCAGCGGGTGCAGGAGGTGGTCGCGGCCCGCCGCGAGCGCAGCGCGGCCGAGGTGGTCGCGGGGCTGCAGGCGGCGGTAGACGCCTTCTCCGGCGCCAAGCGGCGGGTGGACGACTGCACCGCGCTGGTGATCCGGCGTGGCGTGGCGGAGTGAGGCGACGCCCGGCCGCAACGAAACGGAACGAGGGGGGACGATGGCCAAGGGGATACGGGAGCGGCTGGCCGCCGAGGCGGCGGCCTGGCGCCATGGCGGCCTGATCGACGACCGCCTGGCGGAGGTGCTGGAGGCGCGCTACGCGCCGTCGCCCGGGGTGGGGCGGATGCTGCTGCACGGGCTGGGCCTGCTGGCCCTGTTCCTGGTCTCGTCGTCGGTGCTCTCTGCCGTCGGCATCCTGCTGCAGAGCGCCTCGCCCCTGCTCGCCGGTCTCGCCTTGATCGCCCTCGGCGTGGCCACCTGGTACCCCGGGGCGCGCATGGCCCGCGACCCGCTGCAGCGCCACGCGGTGACCGGCAGCGTCTTGCTCACCTTCGGCCTGGTGGCGGGTTACGCCGGTCTCTCCCTCACCTACCTCGCCGGCGGCGGCGATGCCTATTCGCGCGTCTTTCCCGCCTTCATGCTGCTCACCGCGGTGGCCGCCTTCGCCACCGCCTACGCCTTCGGCCTGCGCTGGCCGCTGTTCCTCGGCCTGCTGCTGCTGTTCCACGCGGTCGGCAGCCGCCACGGCTACATTGGCCACGGCGCCTACTTTCTCGACATCCAGGACGAGCGCAGCATGGCGGCGGTGGCCCTGGCCGCCTGCGCCTTCGGCGTCTGGCACGAGCGGGCGGGGGAGGCGGGATTGCTGCGGCGCCAGGTGGGCTTCGGTCACCTCTACCTCGTCTTCGGCCTGCTCTATTTCAACCTCTCCCTGTGGATTCTCTCCCTGCACGACAAGGCCCTGCCCTGGGTGCTGACCTTTACCGCCGCCGGCATCGCCCAGATCGTCGCCGGCGCCCGCCTCAAGGACGCCCGCTTCACCGGCTTCGGCATCGTCTTCCTGGCCATCGACCTCTACACCCGGTTGTTCGAGCACTTCTGGGACCGCCTCTCCGCCGGCCTGTTCTTCCTCATCGCCGGTCTCATCGCGGTGGTTCTCGGCGTCGTCTTCGAGCGCCGCGGCACGCAGGCGACGCCATGAGCCCGGAGCGCTTCAACCGCCACGTTCGCCGCGAGCTCGACACCCTGCTGCGCGAGGGGGTGCTCGACGCCGCCGGCCACGCCGCCCTGGCCGCGCGCTATGCGGTGACACGCTGGGACTGGCGCTCGCTGGGGCGCTGGTTCCTGATCTTCGGCGCCATCAGCGCGGTGGCCGGGATCGGCCTGCTGG
>CAZMMH010000276.1:0-3828 GCA_964567315.1 uncultured Gammaproteobacteria bacterium | reverse complement strand
GGCGAATACATGCAGAAGTCCAAGTTCAACATCTCCAGCCGCGACCAGGCCAAGGGTCTGATCGCCGCCCTGCAGAAGTGGGTCGAAGACGAGGAGTGAGCGCACTGCGCGCCGCCGCATGACCCTCAGTTCCGCGGGTTTGGCGCAGGGCCCGGCCCGCTCACCCTGCGCTTCCCGCCGGCCCCGACGCGAGTCCGACCATGTCCGAGTCCAACGCCCCGCTGCTGCTAGCCATTATCGAAATGGGCGGCTACCCCAATTTCACCCCGCTCTACGAGCGCCTGGGTTTCCGGGTCGAGATGGAGACCTCGGGGCGCAGGGCGATGGTCTGGCTGAAGCGTAACGCGCCCGCAGTGGTGGTGGCCGAGTTCAATGTCGAACCCGCCTTCCGCGACCGCACCAGCAATCTGGAATCGATCCTGGCCACCCTCCAGCGGCGCCCGGGAACCCGGGTGGTGGTCTTCTACGAGCCTGGCACGGCGCCGGCGCTGGAGAAGCTGCGCCAGCGCTTTTCCGGTTTCGAGGCGCTGGCGTTTCCGGTGGACGAGGCCCTGCTGGAACGGGCCCTCACAAGCGCCCCGCAGGCCGCCGGCGGTTGAGCCGGGGGGCGTCTCAGGACGCCTCGTCCCCCTCGGGGTCGCCGTCGTGGCCACCGCCGGTGGCGAAGTCGTAGACCAGTTCGCCGTCGCGCAGGCGGAAGGTGCCGGGGCCGCGTTCGTCGCCGACCAGGGCCACCTCCTCGGCCACCTGAACCCGGGTGGTGCCGAACAGGGTGTGGTTTACCGCCACCGTGGCCTTCTCGCACACGACCATTCCGTCCTCCAGCGCCTCCAACTCCACGCTCAGCGGTCCCAGGCGCCGTTCCACGTCGGCCAGGGTGTTGCGGGCCCGTTCCGCCAGGTCGACACGCCGCTGGCCCAGGTGCGCCAGCAGCTCGAACAGCTTGTCCTTCTCTTCGCGCAGCGCGCGCACGGCGGCGGCGAGTTCGCGATAGTGCCGGCGGGCGCCGGGATCGAAGCCAACGATCAGTTCGCTGTGCAGGGCCGCATGGGAGCCGACGATACGTGCCTCGATCCGTTCCCGCGCGCACAGCCGGCCGCCGAGCACGTGGCCCTTCTGGCTGCCCTCGGCGCCGACCCGGATGGCGACGCCGGCGGTGATCTCGCTGTGCGCCGCCAGTTCGCTGATCAGCACGCTGCCGCCGGCTTCAAGGTAGGCGTTTTCGACGAAGCGCGCGGCGATGTCGCCGCCGGCGCGCAGTCGGGCGACGTGTGGCGCCAGCTGTCCCTCCTCGTCGCGCACCTCGCCGTGGCCGATCACACCCTTGCCCACGGTGAGGTTGCGGCCGGCGTTCAGCTGCGCGGCCTCCACCGTGCCGGCGACGTGAATGTCGCCGGTGGCCTCAATGGTCATGCCCATGGCCACCTCGCCGGTGACGTGAATATTGCCGTCGAAATGGACGTTGCCGGTGGAGAGATCGACGTCGCGCACCTCGATCAACGGTTCCACGTTGACCCCCCGTTCCACCACCACCGGCAGGCCTCCCGCGGTCGCCAGCAGCAGGTCGGGGTTGTCTTCGGCGACCGCTGCCCCCTCCAGCAGCGTGGCGAACTCCAGGGTCTGGCCCGGTTTCGGCAGGACCGCCTTGCCGGTGGCGGTCACGCCGTTCTCGCCGGGCGTCGGCGGCAGCCGCTGCATCAGCGGGGTGCCCGCGTGGACGGTCACGAACAGCCCCAGTTCGTGGTAGTCGGCACGGTCGCGGCTGTCGATCTGCGGGCCCTTGTGGCCGTCGGCGAAGACCGCCTCGAAGCGGCTGTCCTCGCCGTCCGTGGCGGGCCGGCCGTGGGCGACCTCCACCGCCTGGGCCTCGCCGGCCTCTATGGCGGCGTCAATTGCTGCCGAATCCACTCCCTCCTCCACCCCCTGCTGCAGCAGGGCATAGTCGGCGTCCTGGCGGGTGATGCGGTGGCCGCCCCAGGCCCGGTCGATGGTCAGCAGCGCGGTCATTTCGTCGGCGCTGATGGTGACCTCGACGGCGCCGTCGCGCTGTTCCGCCACCACCCCCTCGACGCTGGCCGCCTGCGGCTCGGCCGGGGGTGCCGCTTCGGCGGGCGGGGCGGCCGGCTCCGCGGGCACGGTGGGTTCGGCCGGCGGGGTCGCGGACGCTGCGGATTCCGCGGATTCCGCGGACTCCGTCTCCACCGTCGCTGCGGGGGGTTCACCTGCCACCTTGGCCGCCGCCTGTTCGGCGGCCTTGCGCTCGGCGGCCAGGGTGTCGCGCCTGGTGGTGGCCGTCCGCGCCAGCTCCGCCAGGTCACGCTCCTCCAGCCACCATTCGCCATAGCCGGCGGCGGTCAGCTGTTCCCGCAGCCAGGCCGCGGTCACCGTCGGGCTGTCCGCGGTCAGCGTGAGGCGTGCAGTGAGATGCCCTTCGTCCTCGACGAATTCGATCTCGGCGGCCGGAGCCTCCGGCGCAATTTGTCCCTCTTCGGCCACGGCGATCCCCCCAGGATCTCCCCCCAAGCAGACGCTTGTACGCTTGATCTTAGCAATCGCAGGAGAAAAAACCGAGTGGCTTGAAGGGGTTATGGGCGGGACGCGTCAGGCGTCGAGATCGGGGATCAGCTGGCTTTCCAGGCGGGCGACATAGTCCTTGATCTGCAGCTTGCGTTTTTTCAGTCTGCGCAGCTGCAGTTGGTCCACATAGCTGTTCTGTTCCAGGGCACGGATCGCATCGTCGAGGTCGCGGTGTTGAAGACGCAGCTCCTCGAGCTTGGCGCGAATGGTTTCTGGATCTTGCTGCATGGATGCCCGCCGAAGAGGTCTGGAGCGGACTTAGATTAACAGAAAGCCGGAGAGCTGACAGGGGCGGGTATACTTCCCGACATGGAACACGAGCAGCGGGCGATCGAGGCGCAGCGGCGCATGGGGCGGGTGATGATTTACGCTGCCTGGGTCGTGCTTCTGCTGCTGTTGACCCTGCTGTTCAATCAGTGGGTGGCGCGGCAGGAGAACCCCAACGCCTCGCCCCAGGCCCGCCTCACCGCCGATGGTTCGCGCGAGGTGGTGCTGCGGCGCAACCGGGCCGGTCACTTCGTCACCAGCGGCCGGATCAACGGTACGCCGGTGGTGTTCCTGGTTGATACCGGCGCCACCGATGTCTCGCTTCCCGCCGGGCTGGCGCGCCGGCTCGGTCTCGCCCGTGGCGCGGCGGTCGAGTACAGCACCGCCAACGGCACCATCCTCGCCTATACCACCCGTCTGGCCCGCCTGCGGATCGGCTCCATCGAACTGCATGACGTGGCCGCCTCGATCAATCCCCACGACGACGGTGACCAACTGCTGCTCGGCATGAGCGCGCTGAGCCGCCTGGATATGCAACAACGGGGAGACAGCCTCACCCTGCGCCAGCCGCGCTGAGCGGGCTGCTGCGCTGCAGCGTGTTGCCGGAGGGAGCGGTTGTCACCGGTGTCGCCATTGTCTCGCCCGCTTGAATGCCCCGTTTTTTTACTCGGAGCCCGTCAGGCGGTCGAAACTGCACGGCGATGGTCGCAGGTGCTCCGGACACAGTGCCGATGTCGACCCGCACCCCACCCCATCGGGAAGCGCTTCCCCGGCAATATGCGATGACCCAAAAGAAAGCCGGCCCCGAAGGGCCGGCCGGTGTCCACCTGCCGCCGTGGTTCAGCGGCCCCCCTGCCCCTGCGGCGCGGGCACCTGCGGGTAGTGGTAGTAGGGGTTGTAGTACCGCCGCTGCCCGTGGCCGTAGTAGGGGTTGTAGGGCTGCGGGTAGCGGGGCCCGTAATAGGGCCGGTAATAGGGGTTGTA
>CAZMMH010000275.1:0-3833 GCA_964567315.1 uncultured Gammaproteobacteria bacterium | reverse complement strand
GCCGGTTTCGACTTCACCAACGCCTGGGTGATTTACAACGGCCACACCTATCCGCTGCTGCGCGCGTTCATGACGCCGCTGACAGTGACGGCGAACGCGGTCACGGCGACCTACAGCGGCTCGGCCTACAGCGGCGGGTTGTCCAGTCCGGTCTACTCGGTGGCGGGTGCCGACACCTCCGGGCACCTGTTTGGTCCGGACGCCCCCTACGGCGGTGCCGTTAACGTGGGAACGTACAGTCCGGGCCTGTGGTCGGACCAGCAGGGCTACATCATCAACCAGACAGGCGTGGGCGCGCTGACCATCAACAAGGCGAACCTGACGGTGACGGCGAATGCCGCGGGCAAGAGCTATGACGGCACGGCCTACAGCGGCGGCAACGGGGTGAGCTACACGGGCTTCGTGGGTGGCGAAAATGCCTCGGTGCTGGGCGGCATGCTGGCCTATGGCGGCAACGCCCAAGGTGCGGTGGCCATCGGGACCTACGCGATCACGCCATCCGGCCTGACCGCATCCAACTACACCATCGACTTCGTGGACGGCGTGCTGACTATCGCGCCGGAAACCGCGCCGCAGCCGGTGGTGAACGTGCGCACCACGACCCAGTCGCTGGTGAACCAGTCGCCTCCGGTGCAGCAGGGCCAGCTGGTGGCCCGTAACGGTCCGTCCGCTTTGGGCGGCCGCAGCGACCAGACGGCTGACGGTGAGAACCTCCGCAGCCCGGGTCAGGGCAAACCGGCCCAGAACAAAGACCCCGGCACCCTGCTGCTCCTGATCGAGGACGGCGGCGTCCGCCTGCCACAGGGCATCCTGGGCCTTTGACGTTGCGCGAGCCTGGATATGCAAGAAACGAGGCAAAGAAATGGTGTCACCATGGGTGACCAATCACGCCCGGCTTCCGAAACCGGCTGTCGCCCGATCCGCCCCTCGCTGATAGCGGCCGCCGTCCTGTCGCTGCTGCCGGTGGCCGCCCTGGCGGCAACCCCCGATGCGGGCAACATCCTGCAGCAGATGCAGCAGCAGAAGCCGCCGGCCCCGTCGGGCACGAATCCGGGCCTGTCAGCACCGCAGGCACCGAAGGCGCAACTGCCCGCCGGCGTATCGTTCCATGTCACGCGGATCGAGATCACCGGCAACACACTGTTCCCCGAATCCACGCTGCACGCACTGGTCTCGGACGGGGAAGGCAAAACCCGGAACCTGCAGCAGCTCGTAGCGCTGTCGGCGCGGATCACCGCCTACTATCACCAGCACGGCTATTCACTGAGCCGGGCGGTCATCCCGGCGCAGCAGATCAGGGACGGCGTTGTGCGCTTCCGGGTGATCGAGGCACGCTACGGCCGGATCGCGCTCGACAACCACAGCCGTGCGAGCGCAAGGCTGCTGCAATCGACGTTGTCACCGCTGCAGGTCGGCCAAGTCATCGCCGATCGTGACCTGGAGCGTGCGCTGCTGCTGCTCTCCGACATCCCGGGCGTGGAATCACACGCGCTGCTGAAACCGGGGGCGACTGTCGGCACCTCCGAGCTGGACGTGGGAGCGGACGCGACACCGCGGGCGACCGGCCACATCGTGGCGGACAACTTCGGCAACCGCTATACCGGCAAGGTCCGCGTCGGCGGTGGCGTGGCGCTCTACAACCCCCTGCACATGGGCGACGTGCTGAACCTGGACCTCATGACGGCGGGCCGGGACCTGCACTACGGGCGTGTCTCCTACGCTACGGTAGTGAACGGCCACGGCACGCGCGCCGGCATTTCCTACTCGACCATGCACTACACCCTGGGCGGCGCACTGAGCAACCTGGACGGCTACGGCTCGGCGGGCGTGCTCAGCGGCAGGCTGCACCAGCCCTTGATCCGCAGTCGCAGGCTGAACCTGTACCTGCAAGCCCGGTACGACCACAAGAAACTGCGCGACCACATCGACGCCACCAGCATCCGCACCGACCGCCACCTGGACGACATCTCCGTCAGTCTGGCGGGTGACCGACGGGACGACTGGCTGGGCACGAACGCGGTGACCACCTGGAATGTGGCGTGGACGTCGGGCGAGTTGGTGTTCGACGATACCACGGCGGCGCTGGCCGACGCGGCGACGGCGGACACGGCCGGACACTTCTCGAAGTGGAACGGCATGCTGACACGTCTGCAGGCATTGACTGCGCGCAGCTCCCTGTACCTCATGGCCTCCGGCCAGGGGGCGAACCGGAACCTGGATTCGGTGGAGAAGCTGGTGGTGGGCGGCCCGTACGGTCTGCGCGGCTACGACATGGGCGTGCTGTCGGCGGACACAGGCTATCTGTTCACGGCGGAGTTCAGGCACCGGTTTGGCGCACGTTGGCAGGCGAAGGTGTTCTGGGACAGCGAGCATGCGCAGGTGAACGACAAGCCCTGGGACGGCGGCGCGAACAAGTACACGCTGCACGATGCCGGCCTGGGCGTGGAGATCAATGCCCCGTACCGGTGGCATATCGAGGGCTATGTCGCCGCCCCGGCGGGCAATGTACCGCCGACCCTGGAGCACGACACCAAGCGCAAGCGGGTGCATGGCTGGATACAGATCAGCAGAGTATTCTAGCCGGACTCATCTGCCGCTGGACACGACTGCCTGACCGTGAACTTCGATATTCATCTGCGTTTCCAAGCTTCCGAAGCCTTTGTCGGCATCCTGGCCGAGCTTAACGAGCGATACTCGGAGTGGACCGACGGCAGCTATGATTGGGCCAACCAGACGACGGACTTCCTGCATGCGCAGGCGCCGCTGCCCCGGTTCGACGCGGCGCTGTTCAAAACGCCGCTGAGCCAGAGGGCGCTCAATGACGTGCTGCATATCGCCATCGCGGTGTTGTCGGGCGACTATCCGTTGGTCCGCGATTACCTCAAGCATATGCGCTTCGCCTTCGTCATCGGTTATCCCAGAAGCGGCGGCAGCTACCTGACCAAGGAGCTGTTGCGCACCATCGGTTTCGATCACACCCGCGTCTCCGAGGCGCTGGCCCACGACGGCTTCCCCGACCTGCGCGAGACCTGGTACGACTGGGCCGGACAGCGGCCCTACTTCCATCTGCAGGAGGCGCTCCTCCAGGTCGCGGAGTTCCTGGTCATCGCCAACCTGTATTACCAGCTCAAGAGCAGGCCGCAGTCCAACGGCATCTGGCTGGCGCCGAAGAAGATGCACAAGATGGTGAACTGGGCCGGCAGCTTCAAGATGCTGCTCGGCCAGGGACACTCGGACTACCTGGTGACGCTACGCCATCCGCTGCCGGCGGCCATCTCTATCAGCGAGAAGAGCGGCGGCTATCCCGGGAACGGGCGGTTCCCGGCGCGCGCGCCGCGCAGCGCCATCGAGCGCTGGATCATAACCGACCTGATGCACCTGGGCTTCAGCATCAAGGAACTGGAAACGATGGACTACTTCGAGGCAGTGTTTGCGAGCTGGGCCCACTTCCACATCCGCATGGCCGGCTCCGGCCTGTTCCTGGGCGACCGCAACGAGATCCATCTGATCCCCTATGGACAGGAGAGCCAGGAAGGGGTGGTGCGGGAATACCGGGAGCGCTACGGCGATGCCGGGGTCGCTCCGGAACCATTCCACATTCACGACAAAACGCGGCAATACCCAAACTGGACAGCGCGCGGCGATGCGGTGGTGGCCACCGTGTCAGCGGCCTGGTCGGCGCTGGGCTTGCAGTTCCCGAAGCTGTCGCTGGATTGATGGAACAGGAAATAGCCTGAGCGCCGCCGGCACTCACGTGGGCCTGGTAACACTGCCGGCAGCATTCCTGCCGGCAGTGTTGGGGCGACTACGAGAACCGGTCACTCCCACTCGAT
>CAZMMH010000274.1:0-3838 GCA_964567315.1 uncultured Gammaproteobacteria bacterium | reverse complement strand
TAGAAGTGACGGTCTTCCACCGCCACCAGCGCCTTGCTCAGCAGCGGCGGCACCTGATCCAGGCGCACCAGGATGCGGTCCTCGCGTTGCTTGGTATAGATCCCGCCGATCTCGGCCGGATCGAGGCGCAGCAGCGGCACCCGCTGCCCGGTGCCCAGATCGCTGAGCCGGGCGACCCGGCCACCGGCCAGGGTCACGGCCACCCGGTGTTCCGGCTCCACCCCGTCCCAGAAGGGGAAGGCCCGGCTGTCGAGATCGAAGCGCTCGCCGTGGCGCGCGTAGCTGCCGGGTGCGCCGACCTGGGAGACTTGGTGATATTTCAGCAGGCCCAACTCGTAGACCAGCTGCGCCGCACTGAGCACCCGGCCGGGATAGAGTTCCAGGGGCCGCGCATAGACCCGCGCCGGCAGCGACCAGCGCTTGCCGTCGAACTGGCTGCGCACCCGGTAGTCGAGCCAGGCCACATAGGCGCTGGCCACCATCAGGAAGACCACCAGCAGGCGCCAGGCAAGACCGCGCAGCCAGCCGCTCCTGGCCGGTTTTCGCTTCGCCGGGCGCCGTTTGCCCTTGGCGCCCCGGCGCGGGGAACTGCCCTTTTTCGCTTTGGCCATGGATTAGGGATCGGCAGGAAGTCGAAGTGGCGGGAATTGGAACGCGGGTCCCTGGCGGTGCCCTGCGCATCGCATATGCTTTGCTTACGCGCATTCTAACGCAGCCCGAGGCCATGGACACACAAGGGAACAGCTACGCTGCCCAACAGCGCCTGGTGGAGTCGCTCAGCGACCCCAGCCACTATGACCCGGCGCCGGCGCGGGTCGAGCGGCTGGAGACCCATATCTCGCACGTGCTGCTGGCCGGTGACTACGCCTACAAGATCAAGAAACCCCTGAACCTGGGCTTCCTGGATTTCTCCACCCTGGAGCGCCGGCGCCACTTCTGCGAGGAGGAGCTGCGCCTGAACCGGCGCACGGCACCGGAGCTCTACCTGGAGGTGGTGCCGATCGGCGGCACGCCGGAGGCGCCGCGCCTGGGCGACGCCGCGGCCCCCATCGAGTATGCCGTGCGCATGCGCCGCTTCCCCGAGGCCGCGCGCCTCGACCACCTGCTGGACCGCGGCGAGCTCACCCCCGCCACCGTCGACGCCGTCGCCCGCCAACTGGCCGCCTTCCACGCGGAGCTGCCGGCGGTCGGCAAGGGGAGCGAGTTCGGTGACCCGGCAAAGGTGCGCGCGCCGGTGGTGGAGAACTTCCGCCAAATCGCCGCCCTGCCCCACCCCGCCGTGGCGGCGCCGCTGCTGGCGCAGCTGCGCGACTGGAGCGAACAGACCTGGCAACGGCTGTCGCCCCTGCTCGCCGCACGCAAGCGCGACGGCTTCGTACGCGAATGCCACGGCGACGCCCACCTCGGCAACATGGTCCTGCTGGACGGTGAGGTGGTGCTGTTCGACTGCATCGAGTTCAACCCGTCCCTGCGCTGGATCGACGTGATCAGCGAGGCCGCCTTCCCGGCCATGGACCTGGCCTCGCGCGGCCATCCGCCGCTGGCGGCGCGCTTCCTCGACGGCTATCTGGCCGCGACGGGCGACTACGCCGGCGCCGCGCTGCTGCCCTATTACCTCTGCTACCGGGCCATGGTGCGGGCCAAGGTGGCGGCCATCCGCCTGGCCCAGTCAGGGCTGGAGGCGGCGGAAAGAAGCGTGCTGGAGGCGGAGTTCGGCGGCCATGTGGCGCTGGCCACGCGCTATACCCAGCCAGCGCGACCGCGGCTGCTTATCACCCACGGGGTCTCGGGCAGCGGCAAGAGCAGCGGCTGCCAGCCCCTGCTCGAGTCCCTGCCCGCCCTGCGCGTGCGCTCCGACCTGGAGCGCAAACGGCTGTTCGGGCTGGCGCCGGGGGCACCGAGCCACTCCGACCTGGCGGCGGGCATCTATAGCGAGGAGGCAAGCGCGCGCACCTACGCCCGCCTGCTGGAGCTGACCCGCGGCCTGATCGACGCGGGCCTCAGCGTGATCGTCGACGCCACCTTCCTGCAACGCGAGCAGCGGCGTCCGTTCGTCGAATTCGCCGCGGCGCACGGCACCCCCTTCGCGATTCTCGACTTCGACGCACCGCCGAGCGTGCTGCGCGCGCGGATCGAGGCCCGCAGCCGCGAGGGACGCGACCCCTCGGAGGCAGACCTGGCCGTACTCGAACGTCAGCTGGCCACGCGTGAACCGCTGGACGCGCGCGAGCTCAGCCACACGATTACCATGGACACACGCACGACCGAGGGCCTAGGCCGGCTGGCCGAGGCCCTGGCCCGGCTGCAGCCGCCGGCCTGATCAGGCCTTGATGTAACCCTCTTCGACCAGACGCTTCTTGACCTTCTCGGCCACCGCCCGGCCCCAGGCCTGGCCGAGGCTGAAGCTCTCCTGGGTGATCGCAGGCATTTCCTTGACCACCTTGCGCCCCAGCGGGCCCTGGTAGAAGGCGATCAGACCCTGGATATCGGCGTCACTGAAGTGCTTGGCATAGACGGGTATCACCAGCTCGACCATGTGCGAGCTCTGCATCTCCTTGAGCGCCTCGTCCCAGAACTTCGCCGGCACCTGGGGCAGCATCTTGCGGTAGCTGGCGAACATGTTCTCCACGATCTGCTGGCCGATCCGGTCGGCGCCAGTCAGGTGAAGCAACTTGCGGATCTGCGCCGCCTTGGCCGCAGGCACGGCGTCGCCGGCGGCATGGGCCGGCGACAGGAAGGCGAACAGCGAGGCCAGCAGTATGGCCTGGACATACCTACGCAACATGGGGGTTCCCTCGCTTAATTGTTGTGTCGTTTGCTCATCCGTCCCGGCCGCTCCTGGCGCCGGTCCACCCATGGTAACGTTCTCCCAGGAACCGAAACCAGAGACAGCATCCGGTGAGTGTGATCGACGCCCTCTTCCATCCGCGAATGCTCGGCGCCATGGCGCTGTTCGCCCTCTGCGTGCTGCTGTTCGAGCTACTGGCGCTGCGCCTTGCCGACCACCACAGCCGGGCAATCGGTTGGCTCCTCGAGCGAATCGCCCTTCCCGCGGGGCGGGCCCTGGCGCTGGTGATATTCATCCTCGCCGCCTACCCGGTGCTGTATGGCGTTCCCGACGCACCCTCGCTCTCCACCCTGCTGGCAGGCGGCCACGCACGTCTGGCCGGCGCCTTCAACCTGGCACTGTTGGTGGCCTTGGCGCTGCCGATGGTGCCGGTGGTCGGGAGCTACCTGGTCCCGGTGCTGTTGCTGCAGGGCATCGTCGTCTCCAATCTGGTCGGCGTCTGGCTGGCCCACGCCCTCGAGCGTCCGTGGACACCGGCACTCGACCTCGGGAGCGCCCTCGCCATCCTGCTCATCGCCCTGCTCGCCACCGGCCTGGCCCGCGCATTCGCCCGCCCCCTTGGGGCATTGCTCAACCGCTGCAGCAACAGCGTGGGCTTCGAATCACTGGTCTTCGATGCCGCCGTGATGCTGTTGCAGGTCCCGGCGATCCTTCTCTTCACCCTCAGCGCGGGACGCTGTCTGCGCTGAACAGGCGCGGATTGCGCACTTTGTGAAGCACCTCACACGCCCTCCATGAACGGCGCCACGTATTTTCCGGCCTCCGCTGCCGACAATAGAGTCAAACGGAAACGGAGGATACCGCCATGTTGTTCAAACTGCTTACGCACGCCGTGCTCGCCCTCGTCGCCCTGCTGGCGGTGCCGAATCTCATCGAGCTCTTCGCCACCCAGCACCAGAATCTGGCCGACCCTCTGACCGCCCTGGCCGTGGCCCTGACCCTGATCCCGGTGGTCAAACCCTATTTCGACTGAGCCCGGGCGCCCCGCGT
>CAZMMH010000273.1:0-3847 GCA_964567315.1 uncultured Gammaproteobacteria bacterium | reverse complement strand
CACCGAGTGGCGCATGCGCTACCGCACCACCATGAACGCCCGCGACTCCGAGGCCAACGGCCAGGCCATCGACAGCCTGATCAACTACGAGACGGTGAAGTACTTCAACAACGAGCGCCACGAATTGAGCCGTTACGGTGAAACCATGGCGGCCTGGGAGGACGCCGCGGTGAAGAGCCAGACCTCCCTGGCCGCCCTCAACGTGGGCCAGGGGGTAATCATCGCCGTAGCGGTGACCGCCATGATGGTGCTGGCCGCCCAGGGGGTGGTCAGCGGGCGGATGACCCTGGGCGACCTGGTACTGGTCAACGCCCTGCTGCTGCAGCTGTTCATCCCGCTCAACTTCCTCGGGGTGGTCTACAGCCAGCTCAAGCACGCGCTGTCCGACATGGACCTGATGTTCGGCCTGCTGGAGCGTGAGCCGGAGATCCGCGACCGGCCGGGCGCCGGCTCACTGGAAGTGGGCCCCGGCGGGATACGCTTCGACCGGGTCTCCTTCGCCTACGAACCCGACCGGCCGATCCTGCACGAGGTGGATTTCGAGATCCCGCCCGGACACAAGGTGGCGGTGGTGGGACCGAGCGGCGCCGGCAAGTCGACCCTGGCCCGGCTGCTGTTCCGCTTCTACGACGTGCAGGCGGGGGCGGTGCGGATCAACGGCCGCGACCTGCGCGAGGTGACCCAGGAGAGCGTGCGCCAGGCGGTGGGCATCGTGCCCCAGGACACGGTGCTGTTCAACGAGTCCCTGCGCTACAACATCGGCTACGCCCGTCCGGATGCCTCCGACGCCGAAATCGAACGGGCGGCACGCCTGGCCCATATCCACGACTTCATCGCCTCGCTCAAGGAGGGCTAAGACACGGTGGTCGGCGAGCGCGGACTAAAACTCTCCGGCGGCGAGAAGCAGCGGGTAGCGATCGCCCGGGTGATTCTCAAGAACCCGCGGGTACTGGTCTTCGACGAGGCCACCTCCAGCCTCGACTCCCAGAGCGAGCAGGCGATCATCGAGGCCCTGCGCGAGGTGGCCGAGGACCACACCACCCTGGTCATCGCCCACCGCCTCTCCACGGTGATCGACGCCGACCAGATCCTGGTGATGGAGGCCGGGCGCATCAGGGAGCGCGGCAGCCACCACGAACTGCTGGCCCTGGGCGGGCTCTACGCCCGCATGTGGGCCCTGCAGCAGGAGGAGCAGGGACACCGCGGCCAGCCGCCGCTGCGGGCGGTCTCCGACTGACGGGCCCGGCCCGGATCAGCCGAGAGCGCCGATCCATTCCGCCGTGGAGAGCACCCGGCCGAAGCGGGCCTGGGCCACCAGCACGGCGCGATGCAGCTCCTCCGCCGTCACCCGGCCGGCCTCGTTGGCGAGATCCAGGGTCCCGGTCGCATCGCTGAGGAACTCCACCCCGAAGCCCAGATGGAAGGCCCGCCGCGCGGTGCTGTCACAGCAGTGCTGGGTCATGTAACCGGCGATAGTCACGCCGTCGATGCCCCGTTGCCGCAGCCACGCCTCCAGCCCGGTGTCGAAGAAGCTGTCGGGCCACCACTTGTCCAGCAGCAGCGCCGCCGGCCGCCGCGCCACTTCGGCGTGCAACTGCCAGCCCGGGGTGCCCGGCACGAACAAGCCCCGCTCGGGCGTGCCGTTGTGCCGCACCGCGACCACCGGCACCCCGCGCCGTTCGGCCGCCTCCATGGCCTGAGCGATCCGCTCCAGGCTACTTGGCGGATGCGTCACCCGCAGGCCGCCGTCGAAATACTCCCCCTGCACGTCGATGATCAGCAGTGCCCGTTGCATGGAAGCCCCTCCCCTGCCGGCGCAAAGCGTTCCATCACCACGAACCCAAGCTCCTCGCCGTTGACGCTGCGCGAGGTCGAGCCGCATTCGGCAAAGCCCTGACGCAGATAGAGGCGCCGGGCCCGGAGGTGTCCCGGCCGCACCAGCAGGTGGATCCGCCGCAGGCCGTGACGCGCGAACGCCTCCGCCAGGGTCGCCACGACGAGCGCCCCGCCAAGGCCGCGGCCGAGCTGTGCCGGGTGCAAGGCGAGACGTAATTCGGCATCGCCGGGCCGCGCGGTGGCCAGCAGGCTGAATCCGACCGGCGCGCCCGTCACCTGCGCCATGTAGCACCAGGTCGCCGGCCGCCCACAGAACTCGTCCAGCCAGCCGCCCTGCCGCAGGGCGTAGTCGAAGGCCGCGAAGGCCGGCGGATAGGCGGGCCAGGCTCGCACCACAGCGATGTCGCCGGCGGCCAGCGGGCGCAAACGAAGGGCGGCGGCGTCTCCCGACGGGTTGGGTGCAGTGTTCGGCATGGCGGCCTCCTGTGACCACGGGCAGTGGCAGCCACCATAGCGCCGGACTTCTCATTTGAATAATTGATTGTTTACATATATTTCATTGCCATTCAAAATCTTTCACATGCCCGCCAACCTGGACATGGAACTGCTCCGCAGCCTGGTTGCCATCGCCGACCACGGCGGCTTCACCCGCGCCGCCGAACGGCTCCACCGCAGCCAGTCGACCGTGAGCCTGCAGATCAAGCGGTTGGAACGGCAGGCGGGCGTGCCCCTGTTCCGTCGCGAGGGCCGCCGCGCGCGTCTCACCGAACAGGGGGAGACCCTACTGGTCCAGGCGCGGCGCATCCTGGAGCTGAACGACCAGGCCCTGGCCGGGCTCGGCCGCGCCCGTCTGGAGGGAGGGGTGCGGGTAGGCAGCGCCCAGGCCTTCACCGAACGCGCCCTGCCGCAGCTGCTTGCCCGCTTCGCCCGGCTCCACCCGGGTGTACGCCTGGAGGTGCGCGTCGACGCCCAGCAGCCCCTGGCCGCGGCGGTCGCCGCCGGCGAACTGGACCTGGCCCTGGCAATCCAGCCGACGGGCAGCGGCGGCGAGAGCCTGGGCCGGGTACCGCTGACCTGGGCGGTGCCCGGAACGGATGACTGGCGCGAGGCACCGGAGCTGCCGTTGGCCCTGTTCGAGAGCCCCTGCCCCTTCCGCGACCTGGCCCTGCAGGCGCTGGAAACGGCGCGGATCCCGTGGCGCGTGGCCTTCACCAGCCCGAGCCTGCCGGGACTGTTCGCCGCCGTGCGGGCCGGCCTCGCGCTTACCGCCCAGCCGCGCCTCGCCATACCGGCCGACCTGAATGCGGTGAGCCGCGACGCCCGCCTGCCGCCGCTGCCACGGGTGGAGGTCGCCCTCTACCGGCGCAGCCCCTGCCCCAACCCGGCCGCGGCGCAGCTGGCCCAGGCGCTGGAACAGGCGTTGGAGACGATCGTCGGCACGCCACTCCCTTGACCTCGCTCCTGCCCTCCCCCCAACCATCGGTGCTATCGTAGCCATCCATGACCGACGCGACCCCCAAGACCGACGGCACCCTCAAGCTCCGCCGGGTGGCCATCGACACCTACCGCGAAAACGTCGCCTTTCTCCACCGTGACTGCGCGGTCTACCGCGCCGAGGGCTTCCAGGCGCTTTCCAAGGTCGAGGTGCAGGCCGACGGCCGTCGCATCCTGGCGGTACTCAACGTGGTCGACGACGACACCATCGTCACCCCGGGGCAGCTCGGCGTCTCCGAGCAGGCCTTCGAACAGTTGGGACTGGAGGCGGACCACTGCGTGAAGGTCGACCACGCCGAGCCGCCGAAATCCATGGACGCGGTGCGGCGCAAGATTCTCGGCGAACGCCTCAGCGAGCGGGACTTCCACGCCATCACCCACGACATCGTCGAACACCGCTATTCGAAGACCGAGATGGCCGCCTTCCTGGTCGCCTCCGGCCAGACCGGCCTCGACCGCGACGAGATCCTCTACCTCACCCGGGCCATGGTCGACTCCGGCGAGCGGCTGGACTGGG
>CAZMMH010000272.1:0-3860 GCA_964567315.1 uncultured Gammaproteobacteria bacterium | reverse complement strand
GAGTTCCTCGCCGGGCAGCAGGCGGCCTATGCGAAGCAGCAGCGCGAGGTGGCCCACATGCAGCGCTTCGTCGAGCGCTTCCGCGCCAAGGCGACCAAGGCACGCCAGGCCCAGAGCCGGCTCAAGGCGTTGGCACGGATGGAGCTGATTGCACCCGCCCACGCCGATACTCCGTTCCACTTCGAGTTCCGCGCGCCGCTGAAGCTGCCGGATCCGCTGCTCACCCTGGCCGAGGCCGACGCCGGCTACGGTGACGTCGCCATCATCCGCAAGGCCGGCCTGAGCCTGTTGCCGGGGCAGCGCCTGGGTCTGCTCGGCCCGAACGGCGCCGGCAAATCGACCCTGATCCGCCTGCTGGCCGGCGAACTCACGCCCTTGGCCGGCGCGCGGGGCGAGGCGCAGGAGCTCGCCGTCGGCTACTTCGCCCAGCACCAGCTCGAACAGCTCGACCCCGCGGCCACACCGCTCCTGCACCTGCAGCGGCTGGACCGGAAGGCCCGTGAGCAGGAGCTGCGCAACTTCCTCGGCGGTTTCGGTTTCGGCGGCGAGGCGGCCGACAGCCCGGTGGCGCCCTTCTCCGGCGGCGAGCAGGCGCGCCTGGTCCTGGCGCTGCTGGTCTGGCAGCGGCCCAACCTGCTGCTGCTGGACGAACCCACCAACCACCTCGACCTGGAGATGCGCCACGCCCTGACCCTGGCCCTGCAGGAGTTCGCCGGGGCGGTGGTGCTGGTCTCCCACGATCGCCACCTGCTGCGTGCCACCTGCGACGAGTTCCGCCTGGTGAGCGACGGGGCGGTGGCAGCGTTCGACGGCGACCTCGACGACTACAAGGATTGGCTGGACCGGCGCCGGCGCCAGGCCGAGCCCGATGGCGGACCGCGGGCCGAGCACAGCGCCGCGGCGCGCAAGGAGCAGCGGCGCCTGGATGCGGAGGCGCGCAAGCGCCTGCAGCCGCTGCGCAGCGAACTGGCGAAGCTGGAGAAGGCGCTGGAGCGCCTGAACGGGGAAAAGGCCGCGCTGGAGGCCAGGCTGGCCGACAACGACCTCTACGGCGACGGGCGCAAGGAGGAGCTGAAGCAACTGCTGGTGGAGCAGGCCGCCCTCGACGAGCGGCTGGCGGGGACCGAGGAGCGTTGGCTTACCCTGGGCGAGGAGCTGGAGGCGGCGGGCGGCTGACGGTGATGGCGTGAACCTGCTGTCGGGGGCCGGGCATATCCCTTGAAACCGCCGAAGACACTGAAGGCACGGAAAAGGCGGGGCCGGATGGCGCCCTGGGTAACGGAAGGATCGCCTTCAGCGCCAACCGCTTCGGTCACCGTTCCGGAGAACACCCGTACGAACGTGGCAGGTTTTTTTCGTGTCTTCAGCGTCTTTGGTGGTTCCCCCTGCTTTTCCCAGAAACGAAAAGGGCCGGCACCGTTGCCGGTGCCGGCCCTCGGTTCCGCGATTACTTCTCGGCGGCGAGGTACTGGGCGATGGCGACCATTTCGTCGTCGCTGACGCCAGCGATGATCGGCTTCATCACTGCGGTCTGGCCGCCGCCACGGGCGCCGCTCTTGATGTCCTTCATCTGGGTCACCAGGTACTGCTCATTCTGGCCGGCCAGCTTGGGATAGGCGCCCATGATCGGGGTCTTGCCGCCGGCGCCGTGGCAGGCGATGCAGCCCTTGCTGGTGAACAGGGCGGCGCCGTCGGCGGCGAAGGTGGCGGTGGAGGTCGCGGCCATCAGGCCGAATGCGGCGGCCAGCATGATCGTCTTGGACATGTTTGAATCTCCTTAGCTTGCGTGGAACATTGGGGTGGGATTCTTGGTTGCCAGGGCCCGCGGCCGGCCGGCTGATTCGCCTTTTTGCCATGAACCGCGTCAAGCCAATGTTAAAAGCCCTACGGCAACAGTGGAATATCCCCTTCGGGAGGGGGGGTGGAAATCCCTCGCGGGAGCGCGTCCCGACGGCGGTTCAGGCCCCGCCTGCCCGGCTGGCGGCCTCCTGGACGCGGAAGTAGGTGGCGCCGATCTCGCCGTGGACATCGGCCAGGGCCAGCTGCATTTCGTCAATGTACGCGTGCAGCGCCGCCTGGTCGAGCCGTTCCGGTTCGGTTTCGGTGACGCGCCGCTGGATCTGCTGCACCGCCCGCAGGGGGCCGTCGCTGCGCGGCATGGCGCCCAGGCAGCCCTCTGCCTCGGAGACGCAGTGGTAGAAGGCGCGGGGGAACAGGCGGTCCTTGAGCAGGAACTCCAGCACATCGTCGCGGCGCACCGGCTTGCCTACGTCCTGGCGATACATCTGGTAGGCGGAGAGTGAATTGAGCACCCCCATCCACTGGATGTTTTCGAACGGCGACAGCTCCTCATCCATCTCCGGCAGCAGGTTGGCCGAGCGCACATCGATGATGCGGGTGGTCATGTCGGCCCGCTCCAGGTTGCGCCCCAGGCGGACGAAGCTGTAGCCGTGGTTGTGGCTCATGCTGCCGGCCAGCAGGCCGGTGAGCAGCTGGGTGCCCTGGATCGCACGCTTGAGGAAGTCATAGCGGTTGCGCTCGGCCAGGCCCCCGGGCAGGCCGCCCTTGATCTCCAGGTAGAGATCGTTGACCTGTTCCCACGCCTCCCGCGGCAGGACGTCACGCACGGTGCGGGCGTTTTCGCGGGCGGAGAACAGGGAGCCCAGCATGGAGCCGCCGTTGCGCTCGTCGCCGATCAGGAAGCGCACCACGCTGCGCTGGTCCGCCTGCTTGTAGAGCTCGGCGAACAGCACCTCGGCGCCGGTGATGTCGATCAGCGGCTCCCAGCCCAGCTTGACCTTGCGCGGCAGGTCCAGCAGCAGGCTGGCGTTGACGTTGACCATACGCGCGGTGTTCTCGGCGCGCTCGACGTAGCGCGCCATCCAGTACAGGTGTTCGGCGACTCGCGAGAGCATTACGCCTCCTCCGTATCGACGATCCAGGTGTCCTTGCTGCCCCCGCCCTGGGAGGAGTTGACCACGGTCGAGCCCTTGCGCAGGGCCACCCGGGTCAGGCCGCCGGTGGTGACGTAGGTCTCGCGCCCGGAGAGGATGAAGGGACGCAGGTCCACGTGGCGCGGCTCCACCTTGTGGTCCACCAGGGTGGGCACGGTGGAGAGGGTCAGCATGGGCTGGGCGATGTAGTTGCGCGGATTGCGCTTGATCAGCCTGGCGAACTCCTCGCGCTCCTTCTTCGTCGCATGGGGGCCGATGAGCATGCCGTAGCCGCCCGACTCGTTGGCCGGCTTGACCACCAGCTTGTCCAGGTTGGCCAGCACGTACTCCCGCTCAGTCTTGTCCACGCAGAGGTGGGTGGGCACGTTGGGCAGGATCGCCTTCTCGCCCAGGTAGTATTCGATCATCTGCGGCACGTAGGCGTAGACCACCTTGTCGTCGGCCACCCCGGCACCGGGGGCGTTGGCCAGGGCCACGTTGCCCGCCTTCCAGGCGCGCATCAGTCCCGGCACGCCGAGCATGGAGTCCGGGTTGAAGGCCTCGGGATCGAGAAATTCATCGTCGATGCGGCGGTAGATCACGTCCACCGGCGCCAGCCCCTCCACGGTGCGCATGTAGACCCGGTCGTCCTCGGCCACCAGCAGGTCGGAGCCCTCCACCAGCTCGGCGCCCATCTGCTGGGCCAGGTAGGCGTGCTCGAAGTAGGCGCTGTTGTAGACGCCGGGGGTGAGCACCACCACCTCGGGGCGGACGGACGGGCGGGGCGAGAGGGCGGAAAGGGTGGCGTGCAGGCGCGAGGGATAGTCCTGCACCGGCAGCACCCGCAAGGACGAGAACAGCTCGGGGAAGACCCGCTTCATCACCTCCCGGTTCTCGAGCATGTAGGAGACGCCGGAGGGGACGCGC
>CAZMMH010000271.1:0-3865 GCA_964567315.1 uncultured Gammaproteobacteria bacterium | reverse complement strand
GCCCGCTGTGGTTTTGCGGCGCCATGTCCGGGGCATCGGTCTCCAGCACGAAGCCCCCCAGCGGCAGGACCTTGACCAGCCGGCGCAGCTTTCTGGCCCGCTCGTAGGTCATGGCCCCGCCGAAGCCCAGCTTGAAGCCGAGATCCATGTAGCGCCGCGCCTGCTGCTCGCTGCCGTTGAAGGCGTGCACGATGCCGCCGGGGACGAAGGCGGTACGCAACCGCTCCAGCACCTCGTCGTGGGCCTTGCGCACGTGCAGGATCACCGGCAGACCGTGCTGGTGGGCCAGCTCCAGTTGGGCCTCGAACAGCTCGCGCTGGCGGTTGGGGTCGAACTCCTTCACCTGCAGGTCGAGGCCGATCTCGCCAAGGGCGATGGGATGGTGCTCCTCGATGTAGCGCTCCAACTTCTGCAGGTGGGCGTGTTCGTGCTTGTTCAGAAACAGCGGGTGCAGGCCAAGGGCCGGATGGAGGATCTCGTCGCCGCGGGTGATCTCCAGCAGGCGATCCCAGGTATCGGCGCTGACCCCCGGCACCACCAGACCGACCATGCCGGCGGCACGGCAGTTCCGCACTACCTGCTCGCGGTCATCGTCGAAGGAGGGAAAGTCGAGGTGACAGTGGCTGTCAAAAATTTCCATGGCCGGCATTGTAGCAGGCGAACAACGGCGTGAAACCGCCGTTCCGGCGGGTTGGGCGCAGGGGGCCAACGGCGCCGTCAGTCGCCTTTGTCGACGGTGTCCAGCCGCGCGGAGAGACGCGCCTGCTCCTCGCGCAGCTGGCGCAGCTCGAGCTGCAGCGTCTCGACCTCCGCGCGGCAGACGTGGCACTCCTCCTGCAGTTGGCGGATGTCGTTCTCCGAGGTGTGCAGTTCCGACTCCAGGGTACCGAAGCGGCCGTCGGTCTTGCGCTTGACCTCTTTGTCCACGCCGAGCATCAGGCTGCGCCAGAGCCGTCCGAACAGGCCGACCACGGAGCGCTCCAGCTCCTTCGGCGCGGCCTGCGTGGGGCCCTCCCGCTCCTGGCGCCAGCCCTTGAGGTGTCCGGAAATGGTGGTGTAGCTGCCGGTGCCGCCAAGCAGGGCGCGGACGTTGGCCACACTGACATTGCGCCCCTCGCGCTGCAGGCGCTCTGCGGCCTCGACGACCTGGTCACGGGTAATGCCGTTTCTCGCCATGCGGACAATCCTTTATGTAATTATTTTAACCGTACACATCAGCCGCCGCTGACTAACGCAACCTTATGATTGGCAAAGAATTGTAAATTACCACTAGCCTCGTATACTGCCCGTTCATCGCGGCCATTTGAAGTCGTCATCCGTTGATGCAGTACCTGCTGAACCCAATGGACATCGAGGAAGTCCAGATGCTCTTCAACGAGCTCGACGGACTCCTGCAGCGACATTTCGAGTGGCTGGAACGACTCTATCGCTCCCTCTTCGGCGGCGAGCCCGCCGATCCCCGCGACATCGATCCGAATGCCGACGCCCTCTGCGCCTTCGGCCGCTGGCTGGACGGCCCTCGCCGTCCGGTCCTGGAGCGCAGCGGCGCCCTGGCCGAACTGACCGAAATTCACCGCCAGATGCACCAGGAGGCGCGCCGCCTGCTGCTCAAGGCGGGCCAGGGCCTGGAGGTCGGGCAGGAGGAATACACCGCCTTCCGTGAAAGCGCGACCGCCCTGCGCCTGGCCATCATCCGCATGGAGGCGGCACTCAAGCAGAACCTTCGCGCCGCCTCCCGCCTGAGCGCCAGGATCTTCGAAAACGCCGCCGAGGCGGTGGTGATTACCGATCCCTCCGCGGTCATCGTCGACGTCAACCGGGCCTTTACCCGGGTCACCGGCTACAGCCGCGAGGAGGCCCTGGGCCAGCACATCCGTCTGCTCCGCTCCGGCCGCCACGGCGGCCGCTTCTACGAAGAGCTCTGGGGCAGCCTGAACGAAAGCGGGCACTGGCAAGGCGAAATCTGGAACCGCCGGCGTAACGGCGAGGTGTATCCGGAATGGCTGACGATCACCGCCATGTACGACGACGGCGGGGAAAGGATCAGCCATTACGTGGCGATGTTCTCCGACATCACCACCGCCAAGCAGAACGAGGAGCGTCTCTACCGCCTGGCCCACTACGACCCGCTCACCGGCCTGGCCAACCGCGGCCTGTTCTACGAAAGCCTCGGCCAGGCGCTGACCCGCGCCGACCGCTCCGGCAAGCCGGCCGCGGTGCTGTTCCTCGACCTCGACCGTTTCAAGGTGGTCAACGACACCCTTGGTCATACCGCCGGCGACGCCCTGTTGATCGACGTGGCCCACCGACTGAAGAGCTGTGTGCGCGACTCGGACCTGGTCGGTCGCCAGGGCGGCGACGAATTCACCATCATCCTCGATGAATTGGACGACCGCGACAGCGCAGCGTTGGTGGCACGCAAGATCCACGAGGTGATGGCGGTACCCTTCACCCTCGACGGACAGGAGCTGTTCGTCACCACCAGCATCGGCATCAGCGTCTATCCGGAGCATGGCACCGACGCCGACTTCCTGATCAAGGCGGCCGACATAGCGATGTACGGGGCCAAGGAGGATGGCCGCGATACCTACCAGTTCTACCGCCCCGGCGGGGAACAGCACCTCAGCGAGCTGTTTGAGCTGGAAACCGCCCTGCGCCATGCCCTGGAGCGGACCGAACTGCGCCTGCACTACCAACCGCAGGTGGACATCGAGAGCGAACAGGTGGTGGGTGTGGAGGCACTGCTGCGCTGGGAACACCCCGCGCGCGGCATGCTGACGCCGGGGGAGTTCATGCCGATCGCCGAAGAGACCGGCATCATCAACGCCATCGGCCGCTGGGTGCTGGAGGAGGCCTGCCTTCAGGCCAAACGCTGGCAGGAGGACGGCCTCGGCCGCTTCCGCATTTCGGTCAACCTCTCGGCCCGCCAGCTGCGCCAGAAGGATCTGCCGCGGCAGGTGGCCGCGGCGCTGCACACGAGCGGTCTGGAGCCGCAGCTGCTGCAGATCGAGCTGACCGAGACCAGCCTGATGCAAAACCCGGCCACCGCCACTGACCTGCTGCGCGAGATCCACGAGCTCGGCGTCACCATTTCCATCGACAACTTCGGCAGCGGCTACACCGGGCTCGGCTACCTGAAGCGCTTCTCCATCGATGCCCTGAAGATCGACCGCTCCTTCATCGAGGGGGTGGCCCGGAACCGCGATGACCAGGCGATCTCGCGCGCGATCATCGCCCTGGCCGAAAGCCTCGGCCTCAAGGTGGTGGCCGAGGGGGTCGAAACCGACGACCAGCTCAGTTTCCTGCGCGACAACCACTGTTGCGATGCCCAGGGTTTCCTCTTCGGCCGCCCCATTCCCCCCGAGGAGTTCGGGGCCATACTCGCCCGCAGACGGCGCTGATCCGCCGACCGCCACCGCGTCCATACCGCCGGATTTCCGCTAAGCTAGGGCCGACCCCGCGCGACAGGCGCGGCACCACGCCGGACCAAGGCCCCAAGCATGCATGCCAGCAAGAAGATCATCGATACCGTTGTCGCCCAGGCCTGCCAGGTCATACTGGGCAAGGAGCGCCAGGTCCGTCTGGCGCTGGCCTGTCTGCTGGCACGCGGCCACCTGCTGATCGAGGACCTGCCCGGCATGGGCAAGACCACCCTGGCCCACGTCCTGGCCAACACCCTCGGCCTGAGCTTCCAGCGCATCCAGTTCACCAGCGATCTGCTGCCGTCGGACATCCTCGGGGTGTCGGTGTTCGAACCGGGCAGCGGACACTTCACCTTTCATGCCGGGCCGATCTTCGCCCAGCTGATCCTGGCGGACGAGGTCAACCGCGCCACACCCAAGACCCAAAGCGCGCTGCTGGAGGC
>CAZMMH010000270.1:0-3878 GCA_964567315.1 uncultured Gammaproteobacteria bacterium | reverse complement strand
ATGGCGCGCAGGACGATCAGACAGTAGGCGAAGATCCCGGCGAAGACCCCGAGGGTTTCCTGGGTGACGCGGCTGCGCATGAAGTTGCGCAGGATGCGCGAGGTGTATTGGTTCGACGCCTGCGCCAAGGCCAGGAGTGTCATGGAGAAGGTGATGCCCATGACGGTCATCATCGAACCGGCCAGCGTCGACAGCATCTGTCGAGCCCCCTCCGCGCCCACCCCGAACAGGCGCGGCCACCGCCCCACCCACTGATCGCCCCAGGCGAAGTCCACCTCGATCAGGAGCAGGGCGAACAGAATGCTCCCGGACACCAGCAGCGAAGGCACGAACCAAAAGCTTGCCCGCAGGTCGCTCCAGAGCTGTCTCAACCTATTCATGGAACGCACCCCAGCTCGAGCTATCGCTCGTCGACATGCCCCGGCCGCGCCAGGCGATCCGGACATTGCGGCGGGCCATGGCCAGGAATTTCGTCGGCAACCGCGAGATGCATGGGCCTGGCCTGGACGGGGTGGCTTTGGGTTCCATGCGCTAACGCTCCTGTGGTTGCCGGATCGCAGGATTCGCGACTTTGGGGCAACCCAATGGCCAGCACCTGCCCTTTAATCGTAGAGCCGTATACGCATTAATGTAGGGTGCGTAGCCGTTTTTCACTACCCGAGCAGACGTTGCGCCGCAACACAGCCCGTTTGATCGAGGCGTGCCTGACGGCACGGTGAGTGGGTCGCGGAGATGGGGGCCGGCAGGCAGTTGGGTTACGACATGTCGCAAGCGCGGCAGCGAGACGGGCGCCTCAGAGCGATCTTTCCTTAATCCCTCGCACCGTAGCATTCGAAGATTTTCCGAATGACGGCTCAGGTTCGAGCCGTCATTCCCGCGCCACAATACGAGATCCGACCCCGAGCCTGTCGCACCATCGTCCGGCGCGACCTCTCGGGCTCGCTCCAAGTCTTCCCCAACGGCACCATCGCCACCCTCTCCAACCTCACCAGCGAGTGGTCCGCCTACGTCTTCGGCATCGGCGTCGCCTACAAGGAGGACGTGGACAGGGTGATGCCGCTGATGCGGGAGGTGGGCGCCGAACTGCGCACCGACCCGAAATTCGGGCCGCTGATGGTGGACGACGTGGAGGTCTTCGGCGTCGACCAGTTCGCCGATTCGGCGGTGGTGATCAAGGGACGCCTGCGCACCCGGCCGATCAAGCAGTGGGACGTCGGCCGCGAATACCGCCGCCTCAAACACCGCTTCGACGCCGAGGGCGCCGAGATTCCGTTCCCCCACCGCTCCATCTATTTCGGCGAGGCAAGCAAGCCGATCGCCGCGCAACTGATTAATGGAACGCCGGGCGATACGGCGGTCCGAATATAGTGCGAGTTATGGGTGTCCCCGCATGCGCCGCATGCGCAGACGGTTCCGACCGCGGGCAAAAGCCTCTCAAACCTGCCACAGCCGGCCCAACCACTCCTCGGCAGCGGCCTAGGTGCTTTGCCCCCGTCCCAAGGGGAAGGCAGCGCATTGGCTATGGATTCTGCGCAGCGTCGTAGCCCTCAACGATGACAAGGTCGATTTCCGCAGCAGGTAGCCGCAACATACGAGCGGCCTGGTACTCGGCCGAATGCCAGCAATCGAGGGCCGCTTGATAGGAGGGGAACTCGACTATTGTGTTGCGGACCCGGGTGGCACCCTCTGGGACAGAGTACCGCCCGGCCCGCGCAAGGAATCGCCCGTTATACCTCTTCAGAATGTCCGATGTGGCAGCCGCATATCTCTCGAACTGCTCAGGATCGGTCACATCTACCCGGACTATCCAGTAGGCCTTTGCCATGGTCGTCTCCATATGTTGCAGCTTGTTTGCGCCCAGCGATGGGTGTCCCGTCGAAGCACCGTCGAGGCATCCTGGCACGTGTCAAGAATTCTTAAGCTTCAAACCCACTGCCCCGCATGCGGAAAAGCGGACGGTGACAAGAAATACTCATTTGTCACCGTCCCTTCGGCCCTTGGTGCGCAATTTGCTTACCCATCAACAAAAGCTCCTAAACCCCTAATGGATGGCGGACCTTGTAGTGTTTCCTTCAATCCAGCCTACAAGTCATGCAGGATCCACGACCACCCCGGCGCGGTGGAACCCCACCATTGCCGAGCGGCCCTGCGGCCCTCGCGGCCGCGAAACCTGGGAGAGAGCCCATGCTTGACGCCCCCGGATTGGTGGACGAGGAAGAATGGGTCATCTGGAATGGCGCCCACGGCCTGGTCACCACCGCACCGATCGGCCGGGTCGAGGTCAGGACCGGCGGCAGAGACGCATGGCTCGAAGAGCCCTTCGACATGGTGGGGCCCTTCAGCCTCGATGAACTCGAGGCAGACGGCCAAATCGCCTTCGCTGCCTGTCTCGTCATGTCGCGCCAGAGGTGGCAGGAGGACCAGGTGCAACTGCGGCGCGAGTCCCTGAACCTGCGCCGCGCCGCCGAGGCAAGGATGCACGAGGAGTTCGCGCGCTTCTCCGGCCGCAGCAGCGGGCGTCAAGCCTACGCCAAGCCCTTCGACGAGCGTCGACATCGGGAGACCCTGAATCTGCCGATCGACGGCAAGCTCGATTCGTCCAAGATCAAGGCGGCTTTTCGACGGCTCGCCCAGAAGGCGCATCCGGACGTCGGGGGTAGCAACGAACAGTTCGTTCGGATTACGGAAGCGCGCAACGCGTTGCTCCAGCACGTTGCCTGACCCAGGCAGCCGCGCTGCCATGCACCGAAGCCGCCCCGCGTTGACTGGCGAGTTGGCCGCGATTGAAAAGCACCGCGCCCTTTAGCTCGAAGCCTTCCCCAACAGCCGAGCCAACTCCGCCAATTCCCCAGGGCTCAGTCTTTCGCCGAAATTGCTCTGAATCGCTGTACCGTATACGGGCCAAACGGCCTTCAGCAGCCGTCTTCCCTCTGCCGTGATCCTGATTCGCTTGCCTCTCCCGTCTTCGGCGCAGGCGTACCGGCGGACGAGCCGATGGCCCTCCAACCGGTCAATCAGCCGGGAGAGATTGTGCTTGTTGAGCAATACCCGCTCGCCGATCTCATATTGCCGCAAACCTGCTTCACCCGCGCGCCGCAGTTCGAGCAGCACGTCGTACCAGTCCAGCGGCGGCAAGTCATTGTCTGCCAGGGCGGATTCCACCTGTTCCAACAGCGCGCGGTGGGACCGGTGGAGTTGAATCCACGTGTTGACCGTCTCTTCGCTCGGCAACTTGCTCATGGGGTGAGAATACGCATATCTGGTTGCATTCGCAACCAAGTGGACTAGGCTGGTATTGGTTGCATTTGCAACCAGAGCGCCAAGAGGAGACTGATATGAGCAAGATCATTACCCGCGAGCAGCTCAAGGCCAAAATGGATTCACAGGAGCCCTTCACGATCGTCGAAGCCCTGCCCCGGGAATATTTCGACGCCGAACACCTGCCTGGAGCGGTGAATATCCCGCACGACGAAATTTCCGCCAGGGCGGCGCAAGTGCTGCCCGACAAGGACGCCACCATCGTCGTCTACTGCGCCAGCACCGAGTGCCGCAATTCGAAAATCGCCGCCGACACGCTGCGGCAGATGGGATACACCAACGCCTACGAGTACGTGGAAGGCAAGAAGCACTGGCTGGAGGCCGACTACCCGGTCGAAGTCACACCGTGAGCGAAGACCCGGGCGCCCTTGGACGGAACGGCAGGGGGCCGGGAAATGTAAAAGGGAACGGAGGGATCAGACTTCAATCCCTACGTTCCCTTCTTACTTCTCTGGGTGCGTGTCCCTTGTTTCTCGCCGGAATGACCGGCAAACGCCGGGTTCACCCGGCAAGATGCTTGAACCATTGCGCCAGACGGCTGGTCGTCAACGCTTGCGACG
>CAZMMH010000269.1:0-3881 GCA_964567315.1 uncultured Gammaproteobacteria bacterium | reverse complement strand
CCACCACCACCACGTCCACCGCGCCGGAGCGCACCAGCATGTCGGTGATCTCCAGCGCCTGCTCGCCGGTGTCGGGCTGGGACACCAGCAGTTCGTCCACATTGACGCCCAGCTTCTCGGCGTACTGGGGATCGAGCGCGTGCTCGGCGTCGATGAAGGCGGCGGTGCCGCCCACCTTCTGCGCCTCGGCCACCACCTGCAGGGTCAGGGTGGTCTTGCCCGAGGACTCCGGGCCGTAGATCTCGACGACGCGCCCGCGCGGCAGGCCGCCGATGCCCAGCGCCACGTCCAGGGTGATCGAACCGGTGGAAATCGCCTCGATGTCGCGCACCGCGCTGACGTCGCCCATGCGCATCACCGCGCCCTTGCCGAACTGCTTCTCGATCTGACCCAGAGCGGCGCTGAGTGCCTTCTTTCGGTTATCGTCCATTGTCGTCCCCCGTCTGCTGACTCTGGGCGGGGCCTCTTCCCTGGCCCCACGGTGGAAAATGATCGGCGGATTATCACATACCCCGGGGGCGCGGGCCTAGCACCGAGGCACGCCACCCACCCTCAACCCAGCGGCCAGCGGGCCAGCACACGGTACTCCACCCCGTCCGGCCCGCTCAGCGACTCCACCAGGACGAAGTCGCGTACCGCCCATGCGAACGGCTCCGGCACCACCGGGGGTGGCCGCCGGTTGACCTTGCGGGCCAGGGTGACGTGGGCGCGGAAGGGACGCCCTTCCGGCTCGAAACCGCATGGACGCAGGGCCTGCTGCAGCTGTTCCACCAGATCGACCAGGGGCGCGGGGGCAATGTCGGCCCCCAACCACCATACCCGGGGGCGGGGAAACCAGCCCACGCGGTCGAGGCTCAGGGTGAAGGGTTCACCCCGAACCGAGGCGGCGGCGGCTTCGACGCAGGGCTCGCGCCCGGCCGCGACGTTGCCGAGGAAGACCAGGGTGAGATGCAGATTGGCCACCGCCACCGGTCGGCCACCGGGGACGCCGCGCTGCACGGCAACGGCGTGACGGCGCCAGTCATCGTCGGGCCAGAGGGCGAAGAAGAGGCGCCGGGCCGGGGCTTCCGGCCTAGTCCGATCCGGTGGCGCCGATGACACCCAGCAACTCCTCCAGGGCGGTGGTCACCGCCTGGCGGCGGACGGCGTCGCGGTCGCCGGCGTAGTGCAGGCAGCGGCTGGTGGTGCCGCCAGGCGCGGCCCAGGCGAACCAGACGGTGCCGACAGGCTTCTCCGGTGTGCCGCCGGTGGGGCCGGCGATGCCGCTGATGGCGACGGCGTAATGGGCGCGACTGTGGGCGAGAGCCCCCTCCGCCATCGCCCGCACGGTGGCCTCGCTCACCGCACCAAAGCGGGTCAGGGTCTCCGCCGGCACCCCCAGCATCTCCCGCTTGGCATCGTTGGAATAGGTGACGAAGCCCCGCTCGAACCAGTCGGAGCTGCCGGCGCGATCGGTAAGCAGCTTGGCCACCCAGCCGCCGGTGCAGGACTCGGCGGCGGCCAGCATGCGCCCCCGGGCGGTCAGGGCCAGGGCGATCCGCCCGACCAGTTCGTCGAACATGCCGGCTCAGCGCACCTCGTGGAACAGGGCGCCGATCTCGTACAACTTGCCCGGCTCGATCATCTCCACCCGCACCACCTCGACCAGGGCGTTGAGGGGCGAAACGGCGTTGTTGCTGGAGAGCACCGACAGCTCCAGCATGGAACCGATCTTCAGTTCGTGGCCGACCTGGAAGAGCACGCCGCGACCGCTCAAATTCTTGGCCCGCCCCTGCTCCTCGGCGCTGCCCTCGAGCTCCTTGAACGACACCTCGCAATCCACCGTCATCCGGATGTAATCGCGCTTCTCTTCGTAGTCCCGAGCCTCTGCCATGACCACTCCTCCGTCGTCACTGCAATCTAGTTAACAGACAAAACGGAGGGGTGCAAGCCAGCGGGCAGACGAGTCCACCGCGCTTCCGTTAAACTCCGCCGGATGACCACGACCACGGACAGCCTCGCCCAGCACACCCCCATGATGCAGCAGTATCTGCGGATCAAGGCGGACCACCCCGAGATCCTGGTCTTCTACCGCATGGGCGACTTCTACGAGCTGTTTTATGAGGACGCCCGACGGGCGGCCAAGCTGCTCGACATCACCCTCACCACCCGCGGCCAGTCGGCCGGCGACCCCATCCCCATGGCCGGGGTGCCGGTACACGCCGTGGAGTCCTACCTGGCCAAGCTGGTGCGCCTCGGCGAGTCGGTGGCGATCTGCGAGCAGATCGGCGATCCGGCCAAGAGCAAGGGACCGGTGGAGCGCAAGGTGGTGCGCATCATCACCCCCGGCACCCTGACCGACGAATCCCTGCTGGAGGAGCGACGCGACAACCTGCTGGTAACCGTGCACGGCGACGGCAAACGCTTCGGCATCGCCGCCCTGGAGCTGGCCTCCGGGCGTTTCGTACTGCAGCAGGTGGAGGGCAATGAGGCCCTGCTGGGCGAAATCGAACGGCTCGCCCCGGCCGAACTGCTGGCCGCCGAGGGGCTGACGCTACCGCCCGCGGTGAACCGCCGCCCCGGCTTCAGCCGCCGCCCGCCGTGGCACTTCGAGACGGAGAGCGCCACCCGCCTGCTCTGCGACCAGTTTGGCACCCGCGACCTGGCCGGCTTCGGTGTCGAGGGCTTGAACCTCGCCATCGGCGCCGCCGGCTGCCTGCTGCAACACGTGCGCGACACCCAGCGCGCCGCCCTCCCCCACCTGCGCGGCCTGCAGCTGGAGCGGCGCGAGGACGGCATCATTCTCGACGCCGCCAGCCGCCGCAACCTGGAGCTGGAATTCAGCACTTCGGGCCGCCACGAACATACCGTCGCCGGGGTCCTCGACCACAGCGTCACCGCCATGGGCAGCCGTCTGCTGCGGCGCTGGCTCAACCGCCCCCTGCGCGACCGCCAGGTGATCGGCCGCCGCCACGCCGCCCTTGAGACCTTGCTCGAGAGCCGCGGCCACCTCGACCTGCACGACCACCTGCGCGGCATCGGCGATCTCGAACGCATCCTCGGCCGGGTGGCGCTGAAGAGCGCCCGCCCGCGCGACCTCTCCGCCCTGCGCGAGGCCATCGGCCGGGTGCCGGCACTGCGGGAGCTGCTGGCCACGGTCGAGTCGCCGCGCCTCGCAGCGCTGGGCAAGGCGATCGGCGAACATCCCGAGGTCCACGCGCTGCTGACCCAGGCGATCATCGAACAACCGCCGGTGCTGATTCGCGACGGCGGGGTCATCGCCCCCGGCTACCACGCCGAACTGGACGAACTGCGCGGGCTTAGCGAAAACTCCGACGGCTACCTGGTGGAGCTGGAGGCGCGTGAGCGCGAGCGCTCCGGGATCGGCAATCTGAAGGTGAGCTACAACCGGGTCCATGGCTTCTACATCGAGGTGAGCCGGGCCCAGGCCGACAACCTCCCCGACGACTACATCCGCCGCCAGACCCTGAAGAACGTCGAGCGCTACATCACGCCTGAACTGAAGGCGCTGGAGGAGAAGGTCCTCTCCAGCCGCGAACGCGCCCTGGCCCTGGAAAAGGCGCTCTACGACGAACTGCTGGAGCGTCTGCTGGAGGCCCTGGCGCCCCTGCAGGGCACTGCCGCGGCGCTGGCCGAACTGGACGTGCTCTGCACCCTGACGGAGCGGGCCGAGGCCCTCGACATGAGCCGGCCCGAGCTGGTGGCCGAGCCCGGGGTCCAGATCGAGGGCGGCCGCCACCTGGTGGTCGAGCAGGTGATGGACGGGCCTTTCGTACCCAACGACCTGATGCTCGACGACGGCCGGCGGATGCTGGTGATCACCGGCCCCAACATGGGCGGCAAATCGACCTATATGCGCCAGACGGCGCTGATCGCCCTGC
>CAZMMH010000268.1:0-3881 GCA_964567315.1 uncultured Gammaproteobacteria bacterium | reverse complement strand
GTGGAGCCGGAGCTGATCCAGCCGACCTTTGTCACCCATTACCCGGTCGACGTCTCTCCGCTGGCGCGGCGCAACCCCGAGGAGCCGAAGGTCACCGACCGCTTCGAGTTCTTCGTGGGCGGGCGCGAGATCGCCAACGGCTTCTCCGAGCTCAATGACGCCGAGGACCAGGCCGAGCGCTTCCGCCGCCAGGTGGAGGAGAAGGATGCCGGCGACGACGAGGCGATGCATTTCGACGCCGACTACCTGACCGCCCTGGAGCACGGCCTGCCGCCCACCGCCGGCGAGGGCATCGGTATCGACCGCCTGGTGATGCTGTTCACCGATTCGCCCTCCATTCGCGATGTGTTGCTGTTCCCCCATATGCGCCCGGAGGGACACGGCGCCTGAGTTGCCCCGCAGGCCCCCGGCTGTGGTCCCGATGCGGCGCCGGCCGTGGCCCACGTCGCCTTGCTCAAGCCCCCCCGGCGACCTACGCTTAAGACAGGGATAGGGCAACAGAAAGCGAGGTGAGTGCGATGTCCCGAACCTACGTCGTGGTTGCCGAGAGCAGCCGCGCCAAGCTGTATCAGGTTGATGGCATCGACGCGCCGTTCGTCGAGCTGGAGGATCTTGCCCATCCGGCATCCCGCGAACACGAGGATGATCTCGTCACCAGCCCCCCGGGCAGCGTCAGCGACAGCCGCGGCCAGCACGGCCTGCCGGAACGTGACAGCGCCAAGCATCATGAAAGCGTGGTTTTCGCCAAGCAGTTGGCGGAGCGAGTTGAGGCGGCCCGCATCGCCAACCGTTTTGACCACCTGATGCTGGTGGCGCCGCCGGAGTTCCTGGGCCTGCTGCGCGATGGCTTGAGCACCACGACCCGGGCGCTGGTGGAACGGGAGGTGCACAAGAATCTTGTGCGCCAGGGACCGGAGGAGATCCGCAGTCAGATCTTCTGACGCGTCGTACAACCGTGGGGGCAACAGGACCGGCCATGGGCCGGTCCTTTGCGTTGGGCTGGTGTCAGCTGAACATCTGCTTCACTTCGTCGATCTGCTCGGCGTTGCCCTCCACCTCGACGATGTTGATCTCGGGCTCGATGCCGACGCGGTTGAAGGCGGGGATGGCGTCCCAGTCGGCGCTGGCCAGGGGGTGGGTGGTGCCGATGTAGCTCTGCAGGTTGGCCACGATCACCAGGTCGACGTAGTCCACCTCGCCGCCGGGGTCGCGCTGCAGGTTCTCGTGCTCCGCCGCCACCTGGACCAGGGTCTCGGGGAACTCCCAGGACTCGAGGATCGCCTTGCCGATGACGGTGTGATTCTCGTAGATGATCTCGTCCAGCAGCTGCTCGTCCTCCAGCAGGTCCGGCTCGTCCTCGGCCGCCACCAGGATCGGCAGGGTGCCAACGTCGTGGATCAGGCCCGCCAGCATGGCCTGCTCGGTGGTCAGATGGCGGAACGCCGCGGCCAGCACCCGGGCGATGGCCGCGACCTGTACGTTGTGCGCCCAGAGCCGGCGCAGGCGGGTGTCGAGGACGTCACTGGTGGCCTGAAACATCTGCTGCATGACCAGGCTGGTGACCAGGTTGCGGGTGGTGGTGATGCCCATCCGCGAGACTGCCATCTGCAGGCTGTCGATGGGGTTGCGCGGCCGGTAGAGGGCGCTGTTGGCCACCTGTAGCAGACGCGCCGAGAGGGCCGCGTCCGAGGCGACGATTTCGGCGATCTTGCCGGCGCTGCAGTCGGGATCCTCCACGGCGTCGCGGGCCCGCAGGGCCACTTCCGGGAGGGTGGGCAGGGTCAGGCGGTTATGGGCGAGATCGTCCTGGATTCTGCTGACGAATTCTTCTTTGCGGGCCATCTGCTGTTTGCTTCCTGGTGACTTCGGACGGTTTGCGGGCCGGTCACTTGCCGGCCTCGTCTAGGGGGTAGGGGAGTTCGCGCAGCTGCAGCGGCGGACCGTCGCTGCTGCCGCCGAGGTGCAGGGCGTCCTCCTCGGCGCTGCTGATTTCGCTCACCACCAAAGCCACGCAGCCGCCGTCGGGATGCCGCGCCGCCAGGAGCACGCGGCCGGCCCCCTGGCCGGAGGCCGAGTTGGGCGCGAACAGCTCGGTTCCCGGGGCCGGCGGCGTCTCGGCCTCGATCTGCACCAGATACATGCGGCGCTTGAGCTTGCCGAGGTACTGCATGCGGGCGACGATCTCCTGGCCGGGGTAGCAGCCCTTGCGGAAGCTGACCCCGCCCACCAGCTGCAGGTTGACCATTTGCGGTACGAAGGACTCGACGGTCTCGGCCTGTACGCTGGGCACACCGGCCAGGACCTCCAGCAGGTCCCAGGCCTCGGCGCCGACCGGGGCGGCGTCCACATTCAACTTGTTCCACAGCTCGCGCGCCTCGTCGAGGGGCGCGTAGATGGCGAAGCGGGGGTGCTCGCCGGGCAGGCGGATCACGCTTGCGTTCCCCTGTTGCAGGGTGCCGTCGACCTCCTCGGGGACCGCGCCGAGGGCGCCGCGCAGGTACTCCTCGGCGTGGCTGCCGGCCAGGCCGAAGCGGACCAGGGCGTCGTCCGCGTCCTCCAGGGTCACCTTGGCGCGGAGGACGAACATCCGCAGCCGCTTCAGGGTGGCCTCGAGCAGGGCCTGGGGCAGCTGCAGGTAGAAGGCCTCGCCGCGCTGGAACAGGCGGAAGATCGCCAGCATGCGGCCCTTGGCGCTGCAGTAGGCATTGAGCTGCGAATGCGTCTCGTCCACTTGGCGCACGTCGTTGGTGAACTGATTGTGCAGGAAGTCGCGGGCCTCCTCGCCGTAGGCGGCGATCAGGCCCAGGTGGTTGAGGTCACAGAGCACGGTGCCGCCGAGGGCGGCGCTCAGCTCCCGTTCCGGGTTCCCGTAGCTCTCCACGCGCAGGCCGTCGGCGGCGAATTCGGCGCCGGCGTCGACCAGGAATTCTTTCCATTCGGGCTTCATGAAAATGTCCTCGCAAATGCGGGCCAATACTAAAGCAATCCGCCGGGAAATGGCAGCAAAGTCCCGCCGCCCGTCGCGCTCCTTGCCGGCCACCGCGGCCGGCCGCCTGGATCACCCGCCGGGTCCGCGTTAAGGTCACCCGAACCCCGCCGCCATGGATGGACCGGCCCCTTGCGCAGCTCCCCCCTGACCGCCACCGTTATCCTCGACCTGCGACCCTCGCCGGCGCTGGCCGGCGTGCTGGGCGGCGTCTACCTGGGGGCGGCCGCGGCCCTGTGGAGTCTGCCGCTGCCCGGCTGGGCGCCCCCGCTGCTGTGCCTGCCGCTGGCGGCGCGGGCGCTGCAGGCGATCCGCCGCCACGCCCTGCTCAAGGGGCGCGGGGCGGTCACCCGGGTGACCCTGGAGCGGGAGGGCGGGTGGCGGCTCCAGTTTGCCGACGGACGGCAGTGCGAGGTGCTGCTGCTGCCGGACAGCTACGTCCACCACCGCCTGCTGGTACTGCGCTTCGCCGGCGGCTGGCGGCGGCACGCGGTGGTGGTGGTGCCGTGGATGGCGCAGGCGGAGCAGCGCCGCCGGTTGACCGCGCGGCTGAACCTTGATGGGTTCAGGGCAACTGGTTCCAGGGCTCGGCGCTGAGATTGGCGGGCTGCAGGACGGTGGGGTTGGGAGGCCGGGCGTCGTCGGTGACGGGGTAGTCGAGGGTGTAGTGCAGGCCGCGCGACTCCTTGCGCGCCTGGGCCGAGCGGATGATCAGGTCGGCCACCAGGACCAGGTTGCGCAGTTCGATCAGGTCGTTGCTGACGCGGAAATTGCCGTAGTAGTCGTCGATCTCGGCGGCCAGCAGATCGACCCGGCGCTTGGCCCGCTGCAGCCGCTTGTCGGTGCGCACGATGCCCACGTAGTCCCACATGAAGCGGCGCAGCTCGTCCCAGTT
>CAZMMH010000267.1:0-3897 GCA_964567315.1 uncultured Gammaproteobacteria bacterium | reverse complement strand
GCGAATGCGGCCCTGCTTGTCGACCTCGAGGACCTTGACCTTGATCAGGTCGCCCTCGGAGAGCTTGTCGCTGACGTTCTCGACCCGCTCTTCGGAGATCTGCGAGATGTGCACCAGACCGTCCTTGCCCGGGAGGATGGTGACGAAGGCGCCGAAGTCCATCAGCTTGGCCACCCGGCCCTCGTAGACCATGCCCACCTCGACGTCGGCGGTCAGCTGCTCGATCCGGCGCTTGGCCTCCTGGCCGGCGGCGTTGTCCACCGAGGCGATCTTGACCGTACCGTCGTCGGTGATGTCGATGCTGGTGCCGGTCTCCTCGGTGATGGCACGGATGGTGGCACCGCCCTTGCCGATCACGTCGCGGATCTTCTCCGGGTTGATCTTCATGGTGATGTAGCGCGGGGCGTAATCGGACATCTCCTGACGCGGGGTGGAGATAGCCTTGTTCATCTCACCGAGGATGTGCAGACGCCCGGCCTTGGCCTGCTCCAGGGCGCGCTCCATGATCTCCTTGGTGATGCCGGCGATCTTGATGTCCATCTGCAGCGCGGTGACGCCGTCGGTGGTACCGGCCACCTTGAAGTCCATGTCGCCGAGGTGATCCTCGTCGCCCATGATGTCGGTGAGCACGGCGAACTGCTCGCCCTCCTTGATCAGGCCCATGGCCACGCCGGCGACCGGCGCCTTGATCGGCACACCGGCATCCATCATCGACAGCGAGCCGCCGCAGACCGAGGCCATGGAGGAGGAGCCGTTGGACTCGGTGATCTCGGAGACCACGCGAATGCTGTAGGGGAAGCCCTCGACCGCCGGCATCACCGCCTGCACGCCGCGCTTGGCCAGCTTGCCGTGGCCGATCTCGCGACGCTTGGGGCTGCCCACGCGGCCGGTCTCGCCGACGCTGTAGGGCGGGAAGTTGTAATGGAACATGAAGTGTTCCTTACGCTCGCCTTCCAGGGCGTCGATGATCTGTGCGTCCCGCGCGGTACCCAGGGTAGTCACCACGAGTGCCTGGGTTTCGCCGCGGGTAAACAGGGCCGAACCGTGGGTGCGCGGCAGCACGCCGGTACGGATGGTGATCGGACGCACGGTGGCGGTGTCGCGGCCGTCGATGCGCGGCTGGCCTTCCAGAATGCGGCTGCGCACGATGCGCTTCTCCAGCTTCTCCAGCGCGCCGCCCACCGCCTCGGCGGCGAAGCAGGGCTCGGCACCCTCACCGCTCAGCTTCTCCAGCAGTGCCTTACGGATCTCACCCAGACGGTCGTAGCGCACCATCTTCTCGGCGATCTGGTAGGCAGCAGTGACGTCGGCCTCGGCCGCGGCGGCAACCGCCTGAGCCAGGCTGTCGTCCACGGCCGGCGCGGCCCACTCCCAGGCGGCAGCGTTGTACTCCGCGGCCAGGGCCTTGATTGCGCCGATCACGTTCTGGAACTGCTCGTGGCCGTACATCACGGCACCCAGCATCACCTCTTCCGGCAGTTCCTTGGCCTCGGACTCCACCATCAGCACGGCGTCCGCGGTACCGGCGACCACCAGGTCGAGCTGGGAGCCGGCCAGTTCGCTACGGTCGGGGTTGAGCACGTACTGGCCGTCGATGTAGGCGACCCGTGCGGCACCGACCGGGCCCTGGAAGGGCATGCCGGAGATGGAGAGGGCGGCGGAGGCACCGATCAGCGCGGGGATGTCCGCGGCGATCTCCGGATCCAGCGACATCACGGTGGCGATCACCTGCACCTCGTTAGTGAACCCTTTCGGGAACAGCGGGCGCAGGGGGCGGTCGATCAGGCGGGCGGTCAGCGTCTCGTTCTCGCTGGGACGGCCTTCACGGCGGAAGAACCCGCCGGGAATCTTGCCCGCGGCATAGGTCTTTTCCTGGTAGTCGACGGTCAGCGGGAAGAAGTCGCGGCCCACGGCCGCCTGCTTCATGCCCACCGCGGTGACCAGCACCACGGTGTCGCCCATGCTCACCATCACCGCACCGCTCGCCTGGCGTGCGATTTCACCCGTTTCCAGCGTTACGCTGTGCTTGCCGTACTGAAAGACCTGTTTGATCGATGCCACCGTTACCTTCCTTCGCGCTTTTTTATTGCCTGGACAGGGGGACCCGAGCCTTAGCGACGCAGACCGAGACGGGAGATCAGGTTCTGATACCGGTCCTTGTCCTTGCGTTTCACGTAGTCGAGCAGCTTGCGGCGCTGGTTGACCAGGCGCAGCAGACCCTGGCGCGAGTGGTGGTCGTGCTTGTGGCTGGAGAAGTGCTCGGTCAGGTAGCTGATGCGCGCCGACAGCAGGGCCACCTGCACTTCCGGGGAGCCAGTGTCCGAGGGGGACTGCTGGTAATCCTTGACGATCTCTGCCTTCTGTTCCGCGTTAAGGGACATTGCCTGTGTTACCTCTAAATCACTCGTGGTGGGGAAAAAAGAGTGCGTATTCTACCTTTTACCGGGGGCCCGGAACAAGGATTTCCGCCCATTCAGGCGGCCCGAATCAAGCGCTTAGGCGCGACCCGGCCGTCGTCCAGCATCACCCCGACGCCCAGGAAGCAGCGATTGCGGTCATACAGCCGCACCCAGCCGTCCCGCGGGGCCCTGGGCACCAGCACCGGCTGGCCCTGGCGCAGGTAAAAGGCCGCGTCCTCACTGAGCTCCAGCAGCGGCCAGTCGTCCAGGGCGCTCTCCACCGGCAGCAGACAGCCGTCCAAGGCCGCCTCGCCGCCCTCATCGGCCCGCGCCCGCAGGGCCTCCAGGGTCAGCATGCCGGCCTCCCGGTAGGGACCGACCTCCAGCCGGCGCAGCTCGGTGACGTGGGCGCCGCAACCCAGCACCTCGCCCAGATCCTCGGCCAGGGTACGCACGTAGGTGCCCTTGGAGCAACGCACGTCGAACGACAGCAGCTCCCCCTCCAGGCCCAGCAGGCTGAGTTCGTGGATGGTCACGGCGCGCGGTTGGCGCTCCACCTCGATCCCCTCGCGGGCCAGCTTGTAGAGACGCTGACCCTGGTGCTTGAGGGCCGAGTACATGGGCGGCAGCTGCTCGATCTCGCCGCGGAAGCCGGCCATGGCCGCCTCCACGGCGGCGGCGTCGATCCCCTCGACCGGGCGGGTCTCGGTCACCTCGCCGTCGGCGTCGCCGGTGGCGGTGCGCACGCCGAGACGGCACTCCACCCGGTAGAACTTGTCGGCGTCGAGCAGAAAGGCCGACAGCTTGGTGGCCTCGCCCAGGCAGATCGGCAGCATGCCGCTGGCCAGCGGGTCGAGGCTGCCGGTGTGGCCGGCCTTGCGCGCGCGAAACAGCCGTTTCACCTGCTGCAGCGCATCGTTGGAGGTGATCCCCTTAGGCTTGTCCAGCAGCAGGACCCCGTTGACGTTCCTGCCTTGCGTGCGTCGACGCCCCATTCGCTCTACCGTCCGAAATACTGTTGGCGGGCCAGAGGGCCCGGGAGAAAGGCTGAAAATCCGCACGGCACGACCGGCCGGCGGTCACTCCTGCTCGTCGCCGCCCTCTTCGTCGGCATGGCGGTCGGAGGCCACCGCCTCGTCGATCAGGTGCGACAGGCGCGTGCCCCGTTCCACCGACTCGTCATAGACGAAATGCAGCTGGGGCACGCCACGCAGCACCATGCGCCGGCCAAGTTCACCGCGCAGGAAGCCCGCCGCGTGCTGCAGCACCGCCTGGGTCTCCGCTACCGTGCCTGCGTTGCCGAGCACGGTGAAAAAGACCTTGGCGTGACCCAGATCCCGGGTCACCTCGACCGCCTGGATGGTGACCATGCCGAGGCGCGGATCCTTGAGTTCGGCGCGCACCAGCTCGGCCAGCTCGCGCTGCATCTGCTCGCCGACCCGGCGGGTCCTGGAGAACTCTCTCGGCATTGCCCTTTCCGCCGCGCCGTCAGAGCTGG
>CAZMMH010000266.1:0-3909 GCA_964567315.1 uncultured Gammaproteobacteria bacterium | reverse complement strand
CTCGATCGCCGAGGAGCCGTTGTCCGCATAGAAGCAGCGGCTGAGTCCCGCCGGGGTCGCTGCCACCAGCCGCTCCGACAGCTGCAGCACCGGCTCGTGGGTGAAGCCGGCCAGGATCACGTGTTCCAGGGTGTCGAGCTGCTGTTTGAGTGCGGCGTTGATCCGCGGGTTGGCGTGGCCGAACAGGTTGACCCACCAGGAACTGATCGCATCGAGGTAGCGCCTGCCTTCGAAGTCCTCCAGCCAAACGCCCTGGCCGCGGCGGATCGGCACCGGCGGCAGCTGCTCGTGATCCTTCATTTGGGTGCAGGGGTGCCAGAGGACGGAAAGGTCGCGGGCGACGATCTCGGCGTTGGGCATAGTGCGGTTCGGCTCGGGAAACGGATTCACATAATAGCCCATCGGCCGTTGCCGGAAGGCGGCGCCCGCCGGGCCAGCGCCGAGCCGTCCGGCCCGGTCATTCCCTTTGCCGGCGTTCTCTGCGATCTTTGTGCGAGACCGTGTTGGTTTGCGACCGTATCGATACCGTCACCGGGTTCCCAATGCGCACCCTGATCTCACGCTGTCTGCCGCTTCTGGCTCTGCTGCTGCCCCTCGCCCTGGCGGCGGCACCGGTCCGGTCCGACCCCGGTTATACCTGGGCCACGGTCGGCAAGGATGGCCGGGTCACCGTCGAGCTCTATTTCTTCTGGTCGGAACGCTGCCCCCACTGTCTGGAGGCGCGGCCCCAGGTGGAGGCCCTGGCCGGGGAGTTGCCCTGGCTGCGCCTGCATTCGCTGCAGGTGCTGGGGCGGCCGGACAATGTCGCGCGCTATATGCGCATGGCCCGGGATCTGGGCCAGGAGGCGGTCAGGGTGCCGGCCTTTCTCTATTGCGGGAGTATGCGGGTCGGCTGGGCCGGCGAGGGCGCCGGCGTGGCGGCTCTGCGCCGCGGGCTCGGCGAGTGTCACCGGCACCTGCAGCAGCAGGCGAACGGCGCCGCCGCGGCGCCGGCCACCGCGTCCGCAGGCGCGCCGCTGCTCGACCTGCCCGTGCTGGGGCGCGTCGATCCGCGGACCTGGTCGCTGCCCGCCTTCACCGTGGTGCTGGCGGTGCTCGACTCCTTCAATCCCTGCGCCTTCTTCGTCCTGCTGTTCCTGCTCGGGCTGCTGGTTCATGCCGGCTCCCGCGGGCGTATGCTGGTCATCGGCGGCAGCTTCATTCTGGTCTCCGGGCTGGTCTACTTTCTGGCCATGGCCGCCTGGCTCAACCTGTTCGTGCTGGTGGGGCATATGGCCGCGGTCACCAGTGGCGCCGGCCTGCTGGCGGTACTGGTCGCCGTGCTCAACATCAAGGACTACTTCTGGTTCCGCCGTGGCCCCACGCTGTCGCTCGCCGAATCGGCGCGGCCGGGGCTGTTCCGGCGCATGCGCGAGCTGCTCGGTGCCGGTTCCCTGCCGGCCATGCTGGCGGCGGCGGTCGCCCTGGCGCTGGTCGCCAATCTGTACGAGTTGATCTGCACCGCCGGCTTCCCGATGGTCTACACCCGGGTCCTGACCCTGCGCCAACTGCCGGCGTCGCATTACTACCTCTACCTGCTGCTCTACAACGCGGTCTATGTGCTGCCGCTGCTCGCCATCCTGGGCGCCTTCGTCTACACCCTGGGGCGCCGCCGCCTGCAGAAGCACGAGGGCAGGGTGCTCAAGCTGCTGTCGGGGCTGATGATGCTGGCCCTCGGCGCGCTGCTGGTGCTGGCGCCCGCAAGCCTGAACAATCTGTGGACCGCGCTCGCCCTGTTGTTCGCTGCGCTGGTCCTGACCTGGCTGATTACCCGGTTGGCCCCGCCGGCACGCTGAGGCGTCCGCCGGGACCACCATCACTGAAGGAGACGGATATGGCCGTGAAGAAGAAGGCCGCCCCCGTGGCGAAGAACAAGAGCGTGAAGAAGCGGGCGGCGCGCGCGCGTCCGGCGCCCGAGGCCCCCCCTGTGCCTGCACCAGCGCCGGTGGCGCAGCCCCCGGACGGGATGCTCCGCGGGCGCTACGCCAATACGGCCACCATCAGCCACACGCCCAGGGAGTTCGTGCTCGACTTTTCCTGGGACGTGGATCAACACCCGATTCTGGTCTCGCGGGTGATCACTAGCCCGGCCCACGCCAAGGAGCTGCTGGCGGCGCTGGCCGAAAACGTGGCGAGCTACGAGCGGAAGTACGGGCGGATTGTCACCGGCAGCGAACGCGCCGGAGAGACGCCGGTGCACTGACCGGTTCGGGCGCGAGGGCAGCCACTCCAGCGTGCTGCGCAGCATGCGGGCATGCAGGCGGTGGCTCCCGTCCCCCGCCGGGCCTCAGGGGATCGGACTTTCAGGATCCGGCGCCTCGGGGATGGCGGGGGTGTGCACCTCCTGGAACAGGTCGACATTCTGCGCCGCCTGTTCCACCTGCTCGAAGCGGGCCATGTGGTAGAGGGCGTCGCCCTCGTTGACCAGGGGCAGGTTGGTGCGGCCGAGGACGATGCCGTCGTTGGGCGAAAACACCTCCGTCTCGCGGTCGCCGAAGGGGTTGGCGATGACGCCGAGCAGGCCGTTCTTCTTGACCCGGGCGCCGAGCGGCGCGAGCAGGCGCAGGATCCCGCTCTCCGGCGCCCGTACCCAGGTGCTGGAGCGCGCGATCACCGGCTCGATCCGGCGCGCCGGTTTGTGTCCCGACCGCGGCAGCATCTCCAGGGCCCGCATCACGTTGACGATGCCGCGCATGCCGGCACGGATCGCCACCTCGTCGAAGCGCAGCGCCTCACCCCCCTCGTAGAGCAGCATCGGCACCCCGCGTTCCGCGGCGGTCTGGCGCAGGGAGCCGTCGCGCAGGTTGCTGTTGAGCAGCAGCGGCACGCCGAAGGCGTGAGCCAGACGCGAGGTCTCGGGGTCGTCCAGGTTGGCGCGCACGTGGGGCA
This sequence comes from uncultured Gammaproteobacteria bacterium, assembly GCA_964567315.1. Taxonomy (GTDB): domain Bacteria; phylum Pseudomonadota; class Gammaproteobacteria; order CAZMMH01; family CAZMMH01; genus CAZMMH01. The sequence goes on along the minus strand of CAZMMH010000266.1, from coordinate 981 downwards.
GGTTGGTGCGATGGCCGGCGCCGGTGTGCAGGTCGATGCCGTGGCTGCACTGCTCGACGATCTCCGTCATGAACAGATTGGCCACCCGGGCGGTGAGCGAGCCGCTCTCCGAGCCGGGGAAGCTGCGGTTGAGGTCGCGGCCGTCGGGCAGGTAGCGCGAGTGGTAGATGAAGCCGTGCACGTTGACGATGGGAATGGCGATCAGGGTGCCGTGCAGGCGTTTGAGAATCGGCAGCTTGAGCAGGCGCCGGATCACCTCGACGCCGTTGATCTCGTCGCCGTGCATGGCGGCCGAGACGAACAGCCGTGGTCCCGCCTGGCGCCCGCAGACCACCTGCACCGGCATGCCGATGCGGTCGTGGGTGTAGAGCTTGGCCACCGGCAGGTCGATGGTGGCGCGGGTGCCGGGGGCGACCGTCTGGCCGTTGAGGGTGATGGGCTGGTTGCGCGCGCTCATGGGAGGCCGATGATTGGTGAATGGTTGATAGTTGGGGAGTTCGCTGCGCTCACGTCCTTTTCATAATAGCCGTGCGCGACGCGCACACCACAACTATTCACTCTCAACTGTTCACTATTCACTGCCTTGCTCTAGCCTTTCCCCCGCGTCCGTGCCAGGTTCGGCTTGGCGTGTTTCTGCAGGAAGTCGATGATCATCCCGGCCACATCCTTCCTGGTGAAGGTTTCGATTCCCTGCAGGCCGGGGGAGGAGTTGACCTCCATCACCATCGGCCCGTTGTTGGTGCGCAGGATGTCCACCCCGGCGACGTTGAGGCCGATGCTGTGGGCAGCCTTGGTCGCGGTGGCGCGCTCCTTGGGGGTGAGCTTGATCAGGCTGGCGCTGCCGCCGCGGTGCAGGTTGGAGCGGAACTCGCCCTCCCTGGCCTGACGCTTCATCGCCGCCACCACCCGGCCGTCGATGACGAAGCAGCGGATGTCGGCGCCGCCGGCCTCCTTGATGAACTCCTGGACCAGGAAGTCGGC
>CAZMMH010000265.1:0-3913 GCA_964567315.1 uncultured Gammaproteobacteria bacterium | reverse complement strand
AGGCTCGCGCTTCCGGCTGCTCAACGTGATCGATGACTACAACCGCGAATCGCTGGCGATCGAGGTCGAGACTTCCCTGCGCTCAGCACGGCTCGTCCGGGTTGTTGAGCAGCTTAAAGAAACGCGTGGCCTGCCCGACATCCTGCGCGTCGACAATGGGCCGGAATTTCTTGGTGCCGTGTTCGTGGAGTGGTGCCAAGCGAACGGCGTCTTCATCTCCCACATCGAGCCCGGCAAGCCGAACCAGAACGCCTTTATCGAACGCTTCAACCGCAGCCTAAGAAATGAGCTACTCGACCTGTTTCTCTTTCGAAACCTAGCCCAGGTGCGCAAGCTCGTCAGCCAATGGCGCGCCCAGTACGACGAGCAACGACCCCACGACGCCTTGGGCGGCCTGCCGCCCCGCGTCTATGCGACCCGAGACCTGGAAAACTCCAGTTTTGAACTGTCCACTTGACGGGGAAGCTTACGCTAGCGCGACAGGGCGACCTCAACCAGACTGCCCGGCTTTATCAAATACTTGTTGTTCGGAAGCGGCATAACCACTAAGTTTTTCCCAAATACTTTCGTCTCCAGATATTTCATCCCCCAATTCAAAAAACAGCGCCTCTTCATCAAGAGATTGGAGAAATCGTTGACGTCTATCTTCATATAGATGTGGCTCATCAAAACCAAATAATGTCACTGCTTTCCCTATATTCTTTGCTGCCAAATCTGCGCCTATTCTTTTATAAGATTCGGAAAATAGCGTATAATTAGGGTTGTTGGGAAAGTCGCTCTCAAAGAAATATTGAAAACCGCCATTATCAATAATTCCCTGGGCAGTATAGACAACAACAATAGTCTGCAGCGGAATAGATAATTTTGATATATCTCCACCTGCCTTTTCTAGTTGTTCGAAGGCAAAATCTGAGGCTTTCTCTAAATATTCGCTCATACTCATTGAGCCCAACGCCCACCCTCAGCGGCGCACGTCCCCCGCGCGTACGCTGCAGGGTGATATTCGGTCTTCAAATGTGAATGCTCTCATAGTCGGTCTTGCCGAGTTGGTCGTCCATCAAGAAGAGAAAATGATGAGTGTGTGGGGAGATCTGCTTCGCTTGCGACCCAAGACCACCAATGGTGAACAGGCGAGCAAGAGCACGCGCCAGTTTCTCGCATTGGATGGTCAAGGCGGTATTGATCTGTGTGTGAATGGAGGCACTCTCGTTTGGATCACCGATCCGATGTGTCCATGACGGATCTTCCTGCAGGACTTCCATTTCAAGTTTCTGCCACTCATCATCTGGGGAAGGGCCTGGGTCTGATTCACCGAGGCCCTCTTTTGGTTTTTTCTAGATCAGATTCTAATTTATGCTTTTCGTTAGCGAGAATCCTATCAGCCCACACCTTCCCAAGCCAAGATGACAATGCGAATACTATCGCACCACCTGCACTAATTGATGCGATTGTTGCTGTAACAAACTTAAATACTGTTTCCCATTCCATGTTTGTTTCTTATTTTTTGAATATAACAGTAAGTAGGTGGACGAACTGCCGCATAAGTCCGCGAAAGATTCATCCATGCTCTGATTTTCCCTTCCATGGCAAGCACTTGGAGAAAAGTGCCGCGAGGGTCTGCTGAAGAATATACCGCCAATTCGCCGCATATGGGAATTATGCGGCGATTCGACGGATATCAACATATCGGCCCAACCGCCAAAACCTGCAAACTCGTTTTTTTTATTCTGATATGACGCTTTCGACATCGTTGCCTCGGGAGAAATCTGGCCGTTTTTCGTTCGCAGTGCATTGAACTGCGTGCGGTCCGGGTACGGAGCCGGGCCAGGCCTGCCGGCACCACCGCCCAACGATCCCCGAGCGCTTTTCAACGAAGCCAGGTCCTCGGCCTGCCTCGTAACACGACGCCTCCCCCAGCCGACACCGACCTCCATGCTAGGATATTGGCCAACTTACTGCGCCCCCGACCCATGCCCGAAACCGACCTCACAGCCCTGATTCTCGCCGGCGGCCGCGCCAGCCGCATGGACGGTCGCGACAAGGGGCTGCTGCCGCTGGCCGGCCAGCCGCTGGTGGCACGGGTGATCGCCGGGCTGGCCGGAGAGGTGGCACAGGTGATCATCAGCGCCAACCGCAACGTGGGCGAGTACGCAGCCTTCGGCTACCCGGTGGTAAATGATGACGAAGCCGGTTTCGAGGGGCCGCTGGCCGGCATCCTCGCCGGCCTCGGCGCCGCCTCTACACCGTTCGTGCTGACAGCTCCCTGCGACGCCCCGAGGGTGGCTGCGGTCTACGTCCGGCGTATGGTGGAGGCGCGACGCACCCACGCCGCGCGGGCTTGCGCGGCCGGCTGTTTCGGTGAACTTCAGCCGGTCTTCAGCCTGCTGGCCACCGATCTCGCCGCTGACCTCGCCCTTTACATGGCCGACGGCGGCCGCAAGACCGGCGCCTGGATAGAGCGACTCGATCCGGTGGTGGTAGATTTTTCCGACCACCCGGAGATGTTCGACAACGTCAACACCCCGGACGAGCTGGCGGCGCTGGAGACCGCACTGGAGACGGCATCATGACCCCCGCACTCGGCTTCGCCGCCTACAGCGGCACCGGCAAGACCACCCTGCTGCGCCAGCTGATCCCACTGCTCGGCGGCCACGGCCTGCGGGTGGGCATGATCAAGCACGCCCACCACAATTTCGACATCGACCATCCCGGCAAGGACAGCTACGAGCTGCGCAAGGCGGGGGCCGCGCAGGTGCTGGTGGCCTCGGACACCCGCCGCGCTCTGATCACCGAACAGCGGGAGCCGCGGGAACCGGTGTTGGCGGAGTTGCTGGACCAGCTCGACCACACGCTGTTCGATCTGGTGCTGGTGGAGGGCTTCCGCCACGAGGCCTTCCCCAAGATCGAGCTGCACCGCCCGGCCATGGGCCGTGAGTTGATGGCGCGCAAGGACAAGTCGATCATTGCCATCGCCTGCGACGACCGCCCGAAGTTCTGCCCGCCCCTGCCGCAGCTCGACCTGAACAGCCCGGCGCAGATCGCGGAATTCGTCGTCGACTGGCATGGCAAGGCAGTGAATAGTCGAGAGTGAATCGCGCATGGTCGTGGAACGCCCCGCGCAGTTGCATGCAGGCGTACGCAACGGGCACACCGGGACCATTCGCTGTTCACTATTCACTCCCAACCGGTCACCATTCCCACCCGCCAACCCGGATCACGGAGCAACAACCCGATGACGTCCTCTGCCACCGACCCCTGCGCCCCTCAGCCCACCGCCCTGATGCTGGTTGAAGAGGCGCGTGCCCACATCCTCGACGCGGTGACGCCGGTGGCGGAAACGGAGATCCTGCCCCTGCGCGAGGCGCTGGGCCGTGTGCTGGCGGAGCCGGTGCGCTCCGCGCTGGACGTGCCGCCTGCCGCCAATTCGGCCATGGACGGCTACGCCCTGCGGGCCGCCGACCTGAACGACGAAAACAACACCACGCTCACCGTGGCCGGCGAGGCCTTCGCTGGCCATCCCTTTGCCGGGCAGGTCGGCGCGGGCCAGTGCGTGCGCATCATGACCGGCGCTCTGCTGCCCGCGGGCGCCGACACGGTGGTCATGCAGGAGCAGACCGAGCGCGACGGCGAGCGGGTGCGTATCGACGGCAAGCACCGCAGCGGCAGCAACGTGCGCCTCGCCGGTGAGGACATCGCCGCCGGGGCCAGCGTCCTGGAGCCGGGCAAACGGCTGCAGGCCCCGGAACTGGGACTGATCGCCTCCCTCGGCCTCGGCAAGGTGCGTGTCTGGCGCCGGGTGCGGGTGGCCTTCTTCTCCACCGGCGACGAACTGGTGGAGGCCGGCGCCGCCCTGGCACCGGGCCAGATCTACGACAGCAACCGCTACACCCTCTACGGGATGCTGACGCGCCTG
>CAZMMH010000264.1:0-3922 GCA_964567315.1 uncultured Gammaproteobacteria bacterium | reverse complement strand
ACGGCGACGGGGCCAAGCCGGCGATCCTGCGGGAGACCGACCCCGAGCATACCGACATCCTCTTTTGCCTCACCGGCAACGACCAGGCCAACGTCCTCGCCAGCCTGGTCGGGCGCTCTCTCGGTTTCAAGCGGGTGGTGACCAAGATCGACGACTCCGAGCTGGAGCACATCTGTATCGAACTCGGATTGGAAGACACCATCATTCCCGTGCGTACTATTGGCCGCTACCTGGCCGACCTGTTCGAGGGCCACGATCCGCTGGAACTCTCCACCATGATCCGCGACGAGGCACGCGCCTTCTCCTTCGTGGCGCGCGAGGAGGATGCGGTGGCTCTGGCCGATCTCGGCCTGCCCGACGGGGCGCGGGTGGTGGCGATATACCGCGAGGGGAAGTTCGTGGTGCCGGAGGAGGATGGGGCGCTGAAGCAGGACGACGAGGTGGTGGTGGTGACCCCGCGCAAGCAGCTGGCGGCGCTGAACGAGCGCTGGGGTCGATGAGCTGAGGGCGAGGTTCAGCTCTCCAGTTCGACCCGGTCGCGGCCGCGGGACTTGGCCCGGTAGAGGGCGGCGTCGGCGCGCCGGATCAGACTGTCGCGGCTGTCACCGGCGAAGCACTGGGTCACGCCCAGTGATACCGTGACCTTGCCCAGCAGTTCGCCGGTGTCCCGGCGCTTGAGGTCGCCGGAGGCCACCGCCTTGCGGATTTCGTCGGCCACCGCCATGGCCCCGGCGGCGGTGGTTTCGCGGACGATGATGGCGAACTCCTCGCCGCCGACCCGTGCCGCCATGTCCTTGCCCTTGATCGAGCGCTTTATCGTGGCGGCCACGTACTGCAGCACCTTGTCACCCACCAGGTGGCCATGGGTATCGTTGAAGCCCTTGAAGTTGTCGATGTCCGCGAACATCAGGCAGGCCGTCAGCTTTGCCGTACGCACCTCATCCAGCAGTTCGTCGATCACCCGTTCGAAGGCCCGCCGGTTGGGCAGGCGGGTCAGTTCGTCGGTGAGCGCCTCCTCGCGGGCGTGCTCGAGATCCCGTCGCAACTGCTCCACGTCGGAGGCGGCGGCCTGGAACTCGGCATGTAGATGGCGTCCGCGGACCTCCATGTTGCGGGTCTCGTCGAGCACCCGGCGGAGCTTTGCGCCCAACTGCTCGGGCGGCAGGTCGCCCTCCAGGTCGGCGACGAATTCGGCCAGGGTGTCGCCGTAGCTGGTGAGGTCGCCGCCGGCCTCGGTGATCTGCTTGAGCACGGCCGCGACCAGCTGGCGCAGTTCGCTGAAGCGCTGCTGTACGGTCTCGTCGTCCTGAACGTAGAAGCGCCGGTGCAGCTCCCGGCAAGTGCGTTCGTCGAAGGTGCCGGCGTCGCGGATGACCGAGTCCACCGCGTCGCGTACCGGCTGGGAAGTGCCGGCGACGTAGTGGTACCAGACGATGAAGTTTTCCGGTGTTGGCGGGATCCGGTAGCGGGCCATGAGCGGCAGCGCGAGGCGGAGGTTTTCGGATGCGTGGTCGTAGTCCACCTGGTCTGCCTGTTGTTGACTCAAGTTCGGTTCGTCGCGTGGGGATGCTGCAATTATATGCATGCGGGCGGACAAAGCGATGCGCAAGGATACCCGTTTGCGCCGGTACGCTTGGTGCAGCTGACGCCGCGGGGTAGTCTGGGCCACAACGGGCGGCAGCGGGAGAGGTCGATATGGGAGATATGGAGGGTTTGATCGCGGCCTACCTCCTGGACGGGCAAGGCGGCGGGCGGCAGCTCGATCGGGAGGCGGTCGAAGGCTGGCGTCCCGGGGACGGGGTGCTTTGGGTCCATCTCGACTACACCAGCGCCGGGGCCCGGCGGTGGCTGGAGGCGCAGGAGAGCCTGGACCCGGTGATCGGCGACGCCCTGCTGGCCGAGGAGACCCGGCCGCGCAGCTTCGTCAGCCACGACGGCCTGTTCGCGGTGCTGCGTGGGGTCAACCTGAACCCCGGGGCCGACCCGGGGGACATGGTCTCGATCCGCCTGTGGCTGGAGCAGGGGCGCATCATCACCAGCCGCAAGCGCCAGCTGCTCTCGGTGCTGGACCTGCGCGCTGCCCTGGAACGGGGCGAGGGCCCGGCCGATTCCGCGGAGTTTCTCTGGGCCATTGCCGATCGCCTGTTGACCCGCATCGGCGGGGTGATCGAGGAGGTGGTAGGTGGCGTGGACGCCCTGGAGGAGCAGGTTCTGGCCGGCGACAGCGGCGAGCTGCGCTCGGAGCTGGCCCGCCTGCGCCGCGAGGCCATCGGCCTGCGGCGCTACCTGGCGCCCCAGCGGGACGCCATGGCGCGCCTCTATGGCGAGCGCCTGAGCTGGTTCGGCGAGTCACACCGGGGTCGCTTGCGCGAGCTGGCGGACACGGCCCTGCGTCAGGTGGAGGAGATGGACGCCGCCCGCGAGCGGGCCCTGATCACCCAGGAGGAGCTGGCCGGCCGTCTGGCCGAGCAACTCAACCGGCGGATGTACGTGCTGGCCATGGTCGCCACGCTGTTCATGCCGCTGGGCTTCTTCACCGGCCTGCTGGGGGTCAATGTGGGCGGGATTCCGGGGGCCAACGCGCCGTGGGCCTTCGGCGTGCTCTGCCTGCTCCTGGGCGGGCTGGCGGTGGTGATGGTGATCCTGTTCCGCCGCCGCCGCTGGATGTGAGCCCCGCGCCCGCATTGCCAGCGGGGGCAATCTGGTATACCCTTCCGCGCTCTAAATCGCTGCCGGGATTGGCGGTGCACACCTGGAGAGGTGTCCGAGCGGTTGAAGGAGCACGCCTGGAAAGTGTGTATACGTTAATAGCGTATCGAGGGTTCGAATCCCTCCCTCTCCGCCAACACCGAGAGCCCGGCTTTGCCGGGCTTTTTCTTTGCCCGGAGAGGGAGGGAGTCGAACCCTCGATTCGGAATGGCCGGTTCGACGGCCCGGCGTGACGCCGGGACGAACGCCGCCAGAGGCGGCGGCCCGCAGGGCGAGCCGCAAGCGCGGCCTCGGCCAGGTGCTGGAGCAGGTGATCGGCAGTGCCCAGCAGGCACTCACCGCGGCCCAGGCCGACGAACTGCGGCGGAGCAAGTCCCAGGCGCGTGTCGACCTGGAGTACCGCAACCAGTTGCTGGCGACAAAGGCCGCGAAGCCGCGGCCGGGCAAGAACGACTACCAGGTGACCGCCCAGGTGGTGCATCCGAAGAGCGGCGAACCGGTGGCCGGCCTGCGCGTGGAGGCGCTGGACAAGGACGTCAGCCGCCACGACGTGCTCGGCGCGGGCGTGACCGACGCCAAGGGCGAGGTCACCTTCGTGTTCAAGGCCAAGGACTTCAAGGAGAGCGGCGAGGGGCTGCCGGAGATGGTCTTCCGGGTGGCCGCCGACCGTGGCGCGCTGCTCTCGGTGAGCGGTGCCGCGGTGGCGCTGAAGGCCGGGGAGCCGGCACGCGTGGACATCGGCCTGGCCGCGGATCTTGCCCCGCGCCTCGACGCCTTCGCCTCCGTGCGCGAGCGCATTGCCCCCAGCCGCCGGCGCGCGGCGGCCGAGGCGATAGTCCTGCACCAGGCGGAGACCCAGGCCGCCGCAGTGATCGGGAGCGCGGCGCAGGGGATGCTGGCGGCGGGGCTGGCCTTCGTGAAGGCCCGGCTCAAGACGCCGGGCGGCTAGCGGCGGCGCCGTCACGCACGGGCGATAGGCGGCCGTTGGCCGGGCACGGTCACCATGGTAGGATACGCCCCTCGCCGAACTGCCAGCCTTTGGCAGCTTGTCGGCGTAACGCGTTGAAGGCAATCGGGTTTGGTTGCGCGGGTGCTGCCCGCCGCACGCTCTCGGTGACTTCCGCAGCGGCATGCATGATGCCGCAGGTTTATGGTAGCCGGTGTTGGTCCCCCCGCGACGATAAGCTGTGAACCCGGTCAGGCCCGGAAGGGA
>CAZMMH010000263.1:0-3935 GCA_964567315.1 uncultured Gammaproteobacteria bacterium | reverse complement strand
GGGTCGGAGGTTCGAATCCTCTCGCCCCGACCATATGAACCTTTCCCGCCGTTTGGCCGCCTTGGCGGCACTTCTTATCTTCCGTTCGCAAACCCGCTAATCCGCTCGCGCGGACCGTTGGCCGGGGTGTGGCCCGGTGGCATCGGGCGCACGCTTTCAGCTTGGGTTCAGCTGTCGATATTAACATTCCCTTTACATTATGCGGACGCCGTTCAGTCCGCGCCAAAGTGGAGGGAAAGCCCATGCACAAGACCATTCTGATCGCCGCCGTGCTCGGCCTGCCGGGGCTGGCGCTTGCCGCCGGCGAGGCGGTGGACGAGCGCCTGCAAAGCTACAGGGCGGCGGGGGCGGGGCCCTTCGACGGCGAGGCCGGCCGCCGCGCCTGGCAGGAAAAGCATCAGGTGCGCGGGGAGAGCCGCAGCTGTGCCGATTGTCACGGGACGGATCTGACCAAGGCAGGGCGCCACGTGCGTACCGGACGGGCGATCGAGCCGATGGCACCGTCGGTGAACGCCGCGCGCCTCGGTGACGGCGCGAAGATCGAAAAATGGTTTCTGCGCAACTGCAAGTGGACCCTGGGGCGGGAGTGCACCCCGCAGGAGAAGGGTGATTTCCTGAGCTATCTGCGGGCCCGGTGAGTGGCCGCGGTCAACAGCGAGCGAGGTATGCGATGAAAAAGTATCTTTGGATGGGTGTCTTCGGGCTCGCCGCCACCGGCGGCGCCGGGCTGGTGCTGGGCGAGGCGGACGAGGGCTGGGGCCGCGAGACGTGGCGCGAGGCGCGTCTGGACGTGGCTCCGGTCACCGATCCCAGTTACAGGAACGAGTGCGGCAGCTGCCACATGGCCTACCCGCCGGGTCTGTTGCCGGGCCGTTCGTGGAACCGGCTGATGGACGGCCTGGCCGACCATTTCGGTGACAATGCCGAACTGGACGCGGCGACCGCGGCCAAGGTTCGCGCCTATCTCACCGCTAATGCCGCGGACAAGTCGAACTATCGCCGCTCCCTGGCGATGATGCGCAGCCTGCCCGCCGCGGCCACGCCCCTGCGGATCAGCGAGACGCCCTATTTCCAGCGCAAGCACGACGAGGTCCCGGCACGCCTGGTGAGCGGCAATCCGAAGGTGAGGTCGTTTGCCAATTGCCAGGCCTGCCACGTCAGTGCACCGAAGGGGATCTTCAACGAGCACGACGTGAAGATTCCGGGGCACGGACGCTGGGACGACGACTGAGTCGTCGCCGCCCGGGCGTGGCTCAGGCGCCGAGGGCGGTGGCGGCGTAGGGCGCCTTGTTGCGGATGTACTGGCGCAGCAGTTCGGGGAATTCGGGCACCACGGAGTCGCGCACCGCGTCCAGGGCCAGCAGCGCCTCGGCCCAGTGGGCCAGGCGCGGTGCCTCCGCCTCGGGGTAGAGCTCGCCGCCGAGGTTGAACAGGGAGGTGCGGGTGAACAGCGGGGCGAAGGCAAAGTCCACCAGCGCCGGCTTGGCGCCGTTGAAAAACGGCCCTTCACTCGGCAGCGCCTTCTCCAGCACCGCCAGCTTCTGTTTCAGGGCGCCCAGGCAGTTTTCGTATTTTTCCGCCTTGTCGGCATGCAGCATGCAGCCGAGGTCCATCAGGCAGGCGGAGCCGAACTCGGTCCAGGCACGGTTCTTCGCCCGCAGCAGGGGATCCTGGGGCTGCAGTGGCTCACCCGGGGTCACCTCGTCGAGGAATTCGGCGATCACCGCAGACTCGAAGATCACCTCGCTGTCGTCGACCCTCAGCACCGGGACCTTGCCGAACGGCGAGATCTCGCGGAACCAATCCGGCGGGTTGCCCAGGTCGATGTAGGTGACGTCGAAGTCGGCATGCTTGTGCTTCAGCACGATCACCGAACGCTGGACGTAGGGGCAGATCTTGAAGCTGATCAGTTCCAGTTTCATTGTCGATGCTTCCGTAGGCGTTTGAGGGGCAATCTTAGCCAGCCATTTCCGCTGCCGCAAACGCCCGCTGGCGGTCGCTCGTGGCGGCGCCGGGGATAGTCTGCATTGGCGCTACGGCAACGGTGCAGCTCGTGGCGTCCGGGAGGCAGCCGTTCAGAGGCCGATGCTCTCCAACTGGTTGCCGAGCATGATCACGAAACCCTGGCAGCGGGTCGAACCATCCTCGGTGTAATCAAACTGGTAGGTGCGGCGCAGGCACAGTCGTCCGCGGGCGTTGCGGCCGATTCCCAGCCGGCGCATGGCCACACTGTCGTCGAGAAACTGGAGCTCCTGGCGGCGGCAGGTCTCGCGCGCCTGGGCCACGGCGGCCTCGCCGGCGGCGCGGGTGTCGAACCAGGCCCACACGGCCAGCGACAGCAGGACGAGCAGGCTGAGCGTTCCGCCATCCATGGTCAGCCGGTTTCGGCCAGGGCCTCGGCGGCGATTTCGCGCACCTCGCCGTTGGGGTCCTGCAGGCGCGCCCGCAGGGCCGCAGCCGCGGCCGGGCTGCCGCTGAGGCCGAGGTAGTGGCAGGCGTCGCTGCGCACCCGGTGGTCGGCGGCGGCGCTCAGCTCGGCGAGTCTCGGCACCAGGGCCTGAAGTGCCTTCGAGCCGGCCCGTTGCTCAAGCAGTGCGGCGACGCCCAGGCGTACCTGCATCGGGCTCTCGCTGTCGGCCACCAGTTCGAGCAGCGCCGGCAGGTGTTGCGGCTCGGCGGTGAGCAGGGCCTCGACCTCGGCCAGACCGCCGGCCGCGAGTTTTTCCGCGAAATACCCGGCCATGTCCTCGCCGCTGGCGGCCCGCTCGGCCCAGCGGCGCAGTTCCGCGGGCCCGATCAGCCCCTCCAGGGCGAAGGGGCCGAGGCGCAGCCAGGGCACCGAACGCACGCCGAGGGCCGCGGCCCGTTCTGGGTGCGCGCCGACGTTGACCACCTCGAGGGCACCGATCTGGCCGCCCTTGACCAGTTCGCTCAGGCCCTGGAGCACGCTGGGGCAGTGGGGGCAACCGCTGCTGATCAGCAGCAGGGCATCGGGGATGTGGGCGGCTTGCGGCATCGGGGCCTCCTGGGAGGGCCCATGATACCGGCGCCGCTGGGTCCTGTATAATTCGCGGCCCGAAGCCCCGCCCCGATTCCCGCGATGCCGCCGCTTATCACACTCGACAGGATTTCCCTCCACTACGGCCCGCAGCCGCTGCTTGACGCCGTGGAGCTGCAGATCGATCCGGGCGAACGGGTCTGCCTGATCGGCCGCAACGGCGAGGGCAAGTCGACCCTGCTCAAGCTGCTTCTCGGCCAGGTGCAGGCCGAGGACGGCACGCTCTGGCGCCAGCCGGGGCTGCGCCTGGCCTGCCTGGAGCAAGAGGTGCCGGCGGGGGAGGCGCGCAGCGTGTTCGAGGTGGTGGCCGGAGGCCTGGGCGATCTCAGCCGGCTGGTCGCGGAGTATCACGCCACCGCCCGGCGCCTGGCGGAGGAGGGAAGCGAGGCGCTGGTGCAGCGGCTGGCCGACCTGCAGCATGCGCTGGAGGCGGCCGACGGCTGGCGCCTGGAGCAGCGGGTGGAGAGTGTCATTTCGCGCCTGGGCCTCCCCGGCGAGGCGCACATGAACGAGCTCTCCGGCGGCCAGAAGCGGCGGGTGATGCTGGGCCGGGCGCTGGCCGGGGAACCCGATCTGCTGCTGTTGGACGAGCCCACCAACCACCTCGATATCGATTCCATTGCCTGGCTGGAGGAGTTCCTGCTCGGCTACCCCGGGGCCCTGCTCTTCATCACCCACGACCGTGCCTTTCTGCGCCGCCTGGCCACCCGGATCATTGAACTGGACCGCGGCCATCTCACCTCCTGGCCCGGCGACTACGAGCGCTACCTGGCTAAAAAGGCGGAGCAGCTGGCGGCGGAGGAGAAGGCCAACGCCGAATTCGACAAGCGGCTGGCCCAGGAGGAGGTCTGGATCCGCCAGGGCATCAAGGCCCGCC
>CAZMMH010000262.1:0-3937 GCA_964567315.1 uncultured Gammaproteobacteria bacterium | reverse complement strand
CCGCATGCACTTCATCCCCGCTCCCGAGGGCATCGCCGACCCCGACCCGGTGGTCGCCGCCAGCGCCCTCAACCAGGGCGTCGAACGTTGCGTGGCCATCGCCCCGGAGCAGTACCAGTGGGCCTACAAGCGCTTCCGCTCCCGCCCCGACGGCGAGCCGCGCTTCTACTGAGGGAAGCAAAGGCGGCCTCACGCAGAGCCGCAAAGGCGCAGAGAAAGACAACAGAATATCTCTCGCAAAGATCGCGAAGGACGCAAAGAAAAGGTTTTTCTGTCGGAATTGCGGCCGCATCCGAGGCCAATGCGGCAATTGTGTCGATCACCCGCGCGCTCGGAGCCGAAAACCCCGCCTCAATCACATTTCCTTTGTGCGCTTTGCGATCTTTGCGAGAAAGAGGTTTTTTTGGTTTTCTCTGCGCCTTTGCGGCTCTGCGTGAGGCGGGTTTTTCAAACAACGCCTTTCTGCAGGCGTTTGAGGAAGACCTTCATCTCCTTGGCGGCCTGGATGTCGCCGCGCTCCTCGGCCACAGCGATGCCCTCGGCGTAGACCTCGGCCGCCTCGTCGTAGCGTTCGAGTGCGGTGAGCGCCTTGCCATAGAGCTTCCAGGCGGCGGAGTATTCGCGGGCCAGCTCCACCGCCCGCGCCAGGTGTTCGGCCGCGCGTGCGGCGTCGCCCTGCTTGAGGTACTCACCGCCCAGGGTCTGTTGCAGCAGGGCGTTCTCCTTGCCCTCCGCCAGCATCTTTTCCAGCGCCGCGATGTCCATGTTTGCAAGATAGGCCGTCCGCGCGGGTGAGACAACACCGTGGCCGTGCGTTTATTCCGCCGGCGCGTGTGCGACCAGCATGGCCTCGTCGCGAAAGCCGCGCGCGGTGTGGCCAAGGCGACCCTCTTCGCGATAGACGACCAACTCCAGGCCGGGGAAGAGCCGCAGCAGTTCGTTGCGGCCGAGGCGGTAGTCCGGATTGGACGGGCCGGCGTCGCCGACCCGTTCGCGGGTGAAGGTCTGGTAGAAGAGCAGGCCGCCCGGCCGCAGGGCTTCGGCAATGGCGGGACAGAGGCGGCGTTCGAGAAAGCGGCGCACCACGATCACGTCAAAGGCGGCGGCGGGGAAGGGTGTCCGCTCCACGTCGCGTACGCTGGCCTGTAGCGGCAGCCCTTCAGCCTTGGCGGTGGCCGCCAGCCGCCCGATCGCCACCGGCGACAGGTCCCACGCCGTGGTCTCCAGGCCGAGGCGGGCGAGGAGGAGGGCGCTGGCCCCGAGCCCGCAGGCGAGATCGAGGGCCTTGCCGGCGGCCGGCAGCAGATGCTGGTTTGCCACCAGCACTTCCGCAGGCGAGCCAAAATCCTCGGCGCCCCGGTAGCGCCGGTCCCACTTTGCCCGCAGCGTGTCGTTATCCATGTCAGAGAGAATGCCTCACGCAGAGCCGCAAAGGCGCAGGGAAAGGCCATATTCCATTCGCCACAGAGGACACAGAGAGCACAGAGTGGTCCGTCGCCCTGTTCGTCGGCGTCAGTATTGTCCGGCCGGTCGTGCATTTCGGGAAAGCAGGACCGAGTCGGGTTTTCGCATTTCCTCTGTGAACCCTGTGTCCTCTGTGGCGCCTTGAATTGGGGTTGTCTTTCTCCTCCGCGCCTTTGCGGCTCTGCGTGAGGCGCGCTTTTCACTTGCGCCAGAAATCCGGGCTCAGCAGCACCAGCAGGGTGAAGATCTCGAGGCGGCCGAGGAGCATGGCTGCCGCCAGCAGCCACTTGGCGAAGTCGTCCACGCCCTTGAAATTCAGCGCCACGCTGCCGAGGCCGGGGCCCATGTTGTTGATGCAGGTGGCCACCGCGGAGAAGGCGGTGACCTGGTCGATGCCGTCGGCCATCAGCAACAGCATGAACAGCACGTAGGTGACCACGTACATGGCGAAAAAGCCCCACACCGCATTGATCACCTTGTCCGGCAGTACCCGTCCGCCGATCTTCAGCGCGGTGATGGCGTTGGGGTAGACATAGCGCTTCATGTCGCGCAGGCCCTGCTTGAACAGGACCACGCAGCGGATCACCTTGATGCCGCCGGCGGTGGAGCCGGCGCAGCCGCCGATGAAGCTGGAGAGCATCAGCAACACCGGCAGGAACAGCGGCCAGTGGGCAAAATCGACGGTGGTGAAGCCGGTGCTGGTCATTACCGAGATCACCTGGAAGGAGGCGTTGCGCAGGGCGGTGATCGGGTCCGAGTTGACGTGGGTCCAGACCAGGCCGGCGGTGATCACCAGGGAGAGGGTCAGCAGGGTGAGCAGGTAGGCGCGCACCTCCGTGTCCTGCCAGTAGCCGGTCACGCTACGTTTGCGCAGGACGATGTAGTGGATGCTGAAGTTCATGCCGCCGAGGATCATGAACAGGTCGGCCACCAGCTCCACCCCCAGGTGGTCGGAGTAGTAGCCCATGCTGGCGTCGTGGGTGGAGAAACCGCCGGTGGAGATGGTGGAGAAGGAGTGGGTGATGGCGTCGAACGGCGTCATCCCGGTGGCCCAGTAACCGAGTGCGCAGGCCACGGTGAGGCCGGTGTAGATGTACCAAAAGGTGCGCGCCGAGGAGGCGATGCGCGGGGTCAGCTTGTCGTCCTTCATCGGTCCCGGGGTTTCCGCGCGGTAGAGCTGCATGCCGCCGATGCCGAGCATGGGCAGGATGGCCACCGCCAGCACGATGATGCCCATGCCACCGAACCACTGCAGCTCCTGGCGGTAGAAGAGCAGGGACTTGGGCATGCCGTCGAGGCCCGTGATGACGGTGGCGCCGGTGGTGGTGAAGGCCGAGACCGCCTCGAAAAAGCCCTCGGCCAGGGTCAGGTGGGGGCCGAACAGAAACGGCAGGCTGGAGAGGAAGCTGAGCACCACCCAGAACATGGCGACGATCAGAAAGCCCTCGCGGGTGCGCAGTTCGCGGCGCGCATGGCGCACCGGATACCAGAGCACCACGCCGGTCACCAGGGTGATGACCAGGCTGAGCCAGAAGTGGCGCAGTTCACCGTCCAGGTACATTACCGAAACCACGATCGGCGGAATCAGCATGCCGCTGAAGATGATCAGGAACAGCCCCATCAGGCGCTGGATCAGGCGCAGGTGCATCTCGCCGCTCCGTTGTTGCCGCTCCGGGCCATCGCCTATTTCCTCCAGAAGGCCCGGGTGAACAGGACCAGCAGGGTGAAGATCTCCAGCCGCCCGAGCAGCATGGCGAAGGCCAGCACCCATTTGGTGCTGTCGCCGAGCCCGGCGTAGTCGACGCTGGCACTGCCCAGGGCCGGCCCCAGGTTGTTGAGGCAGGCGGCCACCGCAGAGAAGGCGGTGACCTGGTCGAGGCCGGTGCTCAGCAGGGTCAGCAGCATAAGTGCGAACACGGCGACGTAGATGGCGAAGAAGCCCCATACCGCGTCCACCACCCGGTCGGGCAGGGGCGCGCCGCCGACCCGGATCGGCAGCTGGGCGCTGGGATGCACCAGGCGGCGCACCTCGCGCACACCCTGACGGAACAGCAGCAGCACCCGCAGCACCTTCATGCCACCACCGGTGGAGCCGGTGCAGGCACCGATCACGCTGACGAACAACAGCAGCATCGGCACGAAGGCCGGCCAGTGGGGGTAGCCCGGGAGGGTGAAGCCGGTGGTGGTGCCGATGGAGACGGTCTGGAACAGGGCCGCGGTGAAGGCCGCCGCGGGGCTGGCGAAGGTGTGTTTGGCGTAGAGATAGGCGGCCGTCACCGCGGTGATCAGGCCCAGCAGCAGCAGGTAGGTGCGCAGCTCCGGATCGCCGCGGTAGGGCGCCGGGCTAAGGCGCCGCCAGGCGAAAAAGTGCAGGCCGAAGTTGGCGCCGGCCAGCAGCATGAAGAGCGCGGCCACCAGCTGCACCGCAGGGCCGTGGAAATAGCCCATGTTGAGATCGTGGGTGGAGAAGCCG
>CAZMMH010000261.1:0-3942 GCA_964567315.1 uncultured Gammaproteobacteria bacterium | reverse complement strand
TGAACATCCCCAAGGAGATCCTGACCAAGAAGGAGAAGCTGACCGACGAGGAGGTCGCGCTGGTGCAGCGGGAGACGGAGTTCGCCGCCGAAATACTCACCAGCATCGAGTTCGACGGCCCGGTGGTGGAGACCATCAGCCAGAAGAACGAGCATCTGGACGGCAGCGGCCATCCCCGTGGGCTGATCGATGGCGAGATCATCCGCGGCGGCCGGATCCTGGCCGTGGCCAACGCCTTCGTCGCCATGGTCAGCACCCGCGCGTACCGCGAGGGCATGACCATCGAAGAGGCCCTCGATCAGTTGCTGAGAGACTCCAAGAGCCGCTACGACCGCCATGTGGTCGCGGCGCTGTTCCACGTCGCCGAGAACGCCGCGGACTGGAACGAGTGGCGGACCGGGGGCGAGGAGTGAGCCTGCGGCATCAACCGGCGGCACAGCCCCCTTCGGCGCTGGCACGCCGGCCTTCGCGGGCGTTGGCCACCCGCAGCGTCAGGCGCTCGGGCGCCAGTCGCTCCAGCTCCGCCGCCAGCAGCCGGCGCGTGGCGGCACCGGCGGAGAGATAGAGCTCGCCGCCCTCCTCGCCGTGCCGCCGCGCCAGGGTCTCGGCCAGGGCCGTCGGTTCCGCGGCCACCACCTGGTAATCGAAGCAATCGAGGGCATCGACCCAACTGCGGCAGAGGTTGTCCAGATAGGGCGGCCCGGCCTCCGCCTCCGCCATGCGGTAGAGGCTCACCCGCTGCGGCAGCTCCAGGTTGATGGCCTGCTCGATCAGGCTCTTGATCGGCGCGAAACCCTCGCCCTCGGCCACCATCACCAGCGGCCGGGTGACGTCGGGATCCAGAACGAACTCGCCGAACGGGCCGTCGATGGCCACGCTGTCGCCCACCTTGGCCGCATCCAGCAGGTGCGTGACGAGCGCATCGTCGCCGCGCACCAAGTGGAACTGCAGGTTCATCCCGTTGCAGGGGCAGCTGGCGATGTACAGGTCGCTGGCGCCCACCCCGCTGACGCAGAGCGAGATGTGCTGGCCTGCCAGGAACTGCAGGGTCTGGCTGCGCGGGGTCCGCAGGTGCAGAATCATCTGGTCCGGGCCCAGGTGCTCGAGACGGCTGATCCGGGTGACGATGTTCTGCCGCGGCACGGTATGGATGTCGTCGAATTCGTCGGCGTCGATCACCAGGTCGGAGGCGGCGCCCACGCTGCACATCAGCATCTCGCCCCGCGCCCTGGCCGCCTCGCCGAGGCGGAAATCATGGGCCTGCCGCTGCTCGACCTGACCCTCCACCAACCGCGCCAGGCATTCGCCGCAAGTGCCGTTGGCACAGTGGTAACGCAGGTTGAAGCCGGCCCGCAGCGCCGATTCGAGCAGGGTATCGGAACCTTCGACGGTGAATTCACGACCGCTGCGCAGCAGCCTCACCCGATACCCCATAGGACCTCTCCGCAACACACGGTCTCGAGCCGACTATAACGGCGCGGAAATGCCCCCGCCATTTCCCCCAGTGGAATTGGGGGCTCGCCGGCGGTGCCGGTCAGCCGTCGCGCCGGTGGCGCCGGGCCCGGGTCTCCAGCCACTTGCGGATCCGGTTGGCGTCGCCGACCCGGGTCAGCCGGCCCCACGAATCGAGCAGAACGATAACGGTCTCGCGGCCGGCGATGCTGGCCTGGACCACCAGGCAGCGCCCCGCCTCGCTGATGTAGCCGGTCTTCGACAGCACGATGTGCCATTGCCGATTGCGCACCAGCAGGTCGGTGTTGCGATAGATCACCGCGTGGCGGTGGCGCCCCTTGCCCACCATCACGCGAATCGACCTCAGGGTGGTGGCGTGACGGATCGTCCGGTAGCGCGCCGCCGCCTCCACCAGCCTCACCAGGTCCTCCGCCGTAGAGGTGTTTTCCGGCTTGAGACCGGTCGGATCGACGAACCGGCTGTGCTTCATCCCGAGGGCCGCGGCCTTACGGTTCATCGCCGCCACCAGTGCCGCGCGGCCGCCGGGGTAGCTGCGCGCCAGCGCCGCCGCAGCACGGTTCTCGGAGGCCATCAGGGCGAGCCGGAGCAGTGTGGCACGGCTCAGCGTCGTGCCCAGGGTGAGGCGCGAGTGGGAGACCTTGTAATGGTCCACGTCCGCCTTGCCGATCGTGATCCGCCCGACCATGGACTGGCGGGCATCGAGAATCACCATCGCAGTCATCAGCTTGGTGATGGAGGCGATGGGCGCGACGGCACCTTCGTTCCGGTACAGCAGCGGTTGGCGGGTCCTGCGATCCACCACCAGGACCGTTCCGGAGCGGACGTCGGGAACCGGGCGCAGCGACGGCGCCGCCTGCAGTTCGGCCACCGCCACGCCATCGCCCGCCAGGGCCGGCAACGCCGCACCCAGCGCAAACCCTACGATGAGCAGTCCGAACAGCTTCTTCATGATCCCTCGCAGCACCGAGGCCTTGCCCGGCGACGGCGCCAACGGCCCGCGGCCGATGCTTCCGCCCCGGGCTGCGCGCCCGGCGCGGGCGGCATGTTATTACACCACACGGGCAAAACACAGGGCGTGATCGGTCGCCGTGACGTCGGCGCCGGGCGCCCGCCTGCCGGGAGTGTGACCGAGGCCCGCCCGGACCGTGTCACCGGGGCCTAAACTTACGGTCAGAATAATGGGAACACGGATGGTGACCCCATGAGCGACGGCCACTTCCACAGCCAGGCCCATCGTGAGCTGCAGATGCTGCTCCGCGCCAGCCGGCTGCGCCACTGGAACGGCAACGGCGAACGGGCCGGCGCCGCCCACCACGCCTGCCGCTGCAATCTGCTTCGGCGCCAGGCGCAAAGCGCCGAGGGACTCGCCTCCCCTGCCTCTTCCCTCGCCGACCCCGCGACCCGGGCCTGACGGCCTATTCTTGATTTTTCTCGAAATTGTTGCGGCAAGTATTTGAATTCGCGTGCGCCATACGGGCCGGACGTCATCACAACCGATTGATTTTTACGACAATTTATACGTGTTTCCCCCCATAGCGGCGCCTTTGCCCACCGTCTAACTTTCGCTTAAGAGCCGCCACTGTCGGCTGACGGATGCCCGGAAGGGAGAGCGCCATGATCGAGTCGCCGTTCGCACACCGCAGCGTCGTTTGGGACGCACCGCGCCTGAAGGCGGAGATCGCCGAGCTGGAACTGGAGCTCGAGCTGCTGGAGCGACACCAGCAGGAACCCGAGCAGCGCTGGAGGCGGCGGCTCTACCAGTGCAAGATCGCCAACCGCCTGAGCATGCTGCGCTGTCTGGAAGGACTCAAGGCGGCGATCCCGGCGATGGGCGGCACCACCACCATGCAAGCAAAACCGGCGGGAGCCTTAAAGGCCATGTAACGGTGGCGCGTTACGCTGTATCCGAGATCAACTCCAAAACGGAGGCCCAGCAAGATGCGCACACGGATGGAAGCCAGCACGACCACGCCCCGGATGAGCTATTCCGGGGAACAACACATCCTGGCGGCAATCGAGCACGCCGAACTGATGCTGCTGGACGAACGTTGCCGAATCCCGATGGTGCGCACCTGCATGCTCAACTCCCTGCAGGCCTACCGCAAGCGGCTGGAGCTCCTGCGTCGCGACCACGTTCTCTCATGAACCGCAGCCGCCAACCGAACCGGGCCCGGGAACGTAAGAACCCGGGCTTTTTTTTGCCTTCGACTGGCCGACAGTAGGCAGTAGAAAGGAAATCCGCGCCCTCCTTCATCCTTCATCCTTCATCCTTCATCCTTCTGCCTTCATCCTTCTGCCTTCTGCCTTCTGCCTTCCTCTCCCCCGCTCAGGGCCAGACGCCACGTTCCAGCGTCACCCTGGCCAGACGCTCTATCGCCACCACCAGGGCCGCGGTGCGCAGATCCCCGGACAACATTTCGCCCGCGGGCGCCTCCCCGGCGACCTCCCCGTCACCGCTGCTGCGGAGCA
>CAZMMH010000260.1:2314-3953 GCA_964567315.1 uncultured Gammaproteobacteria bacterium | reverse complement strand
GGTGCAGAGCGTGGCCGCGGCCAAGGGTGTTGAGGTCGAGTTGGAGAAGGTCGAGGAGATCGGCCAGATCATGGCCTTCGGCGTCATGTCCACGCCGGGCGTGGTGGTCGACGGCAAGGTGGTGCACGCCGGCGGCGTGCCCGACCGCAAGCAGGTCGAAGGCTGGCTCTAGGGAATGCGCTGGGTCTCCAGATAGCCGATCAGCATGCCGCTGGTCTGGCGCAGGCGCAGGCTCATCAGGCGGGCGATGCGCCAGAGCACGGCGAGGCCAAGCTTGGGATCCTCGTCGCCCACGCTCTTCAACTGCTCGCGGGTGAGGATCAGCACGGTGCAGGGCTCGCGGGCGACGGCGCTGGCGGAGTGGGGCTGATCGTCCAGCACTGACATCTCGCCGATGGTGCTGCCGGCGCGCACCTCGGTGATTCGCCGCGGCTGGAAGTTGGCGTCCTCCTTGCGGATCTCCGCGCGTCCCTTCACCAGCACGCACATGTAGCCGTCGCGGCCGCCCTCGCGGATCAGGGTGGCGCCCACCGGCGCTTCGTAGGCCTGCACGTGGCGGGCGAGGCGTTCGATTTCCGGGCGGCTCAGGTCCGCGAACAGGCGCACCCCCTCGAGCATTTCGCACAGGGTGTCGTGAAAGCGATTGCCTGCACCGAGCTGTTCCAGTTGGTCGAGTGGTCCCGTGTCGTGTCCCGCCATGTCCGCTCTTCCGTTGTGCAATGCCCCGATCATAGCCCCTCAGGGTGACGCGTCCACTACCTGCGGGCCGCGCGGAATGCGCGCGGGATCCCAGTGGGCGACGGCCCAGGCGAGCAGTTCGTCGCGATTGGCGTCGGCCAGTTCCGGCGGCGTCTGCTGGCCGAGAAAGGCCAGCGCCGCGCGCAGGGCGGGCAGGGCTTGTGCCGGATCGATGGCCGGGGCATGGCTCTGCTTGCTCAGCTTCTGGCCGAGGGGATTCACCGCCAGCGGCAGGTGCAGGTAGTGCGGCGTGGGCAGCTCGAGCAGCCGCTGCAGATGGATCTGGCGCGGGGTGGAATCGAGCAGGTCGGCGCCGCGCACCACCTCGCTGATCCCCTGTTCGGCGTCGTCCACCACGACCGCCAGTTGGTAGGCGTAGAGGCCGTCGGCGCGGCGCACCACGAAGTCGCCGACCTCGCTCTCCATGGCCTGTCGCTGCGGCCCCTGCAGCCGATCCTCGAAGGCGAGCTCCCCGGGCTCGACCCGGGCGCGAATGGCGTACTGCCCCTCCGCACGGTGGTGGCGCGCGCGGCAGGTGCCGGGATAGACCCCGGGCGCCATTCCCGCCGCCGCTGCGGCCTCGGTCGCCTCGCGCCGGGAGCAGAGACAGACGAAACCCCGGTCCTCGCGCAGCAGCCGCGCCAGCGCCTCGTCGTAGGCATCGTTGCGCCGGCTCTGGTACATCACCTCGCCGTCCCAGTGGAGGCCGTAGGCGTCCAGCGCCCGCAGGATCGCATCGGCCGCACCGGCCACCTCACGCGGCGGATCGATATCCTCCATCCGCAGCAGCCAGCGCCCCCCCGCGGCCCGCGCCTGCAGCAGGCTGCCGAGCGCAGCCACCAGCGACCCGAAGTGCAGCGGTCCGGTGGGGGAGGGGGCGAAGCGGCCGATGTAGCTCATG
>CAZMMH010000260.1:0-2214 GCA_964567315.1 uncultured Gammaproteobacteria bacterium | reverse complement strand
TCGTACCACCGAGTGAAGGCATCAACCGCTTCCCGCTCCGTCCGGAACCGGTTCACCGGATGCTCCGGATCCGGGTAGCCCAGGGACATGCCGCAGGCCACGGCCACGCCGTCGGGCAGGGCGAGGACCTCGCGCACCACGTCGGGGTAGTCCGCCAGAGAGGCCTGGGGGCAGGTGGCCAGGCCGTGGTCGAGGGCGGCGAGCATCACGTTCTCGACGAACATGCCGAGGTCGAGCCACGAGCCCTGGTTGAGGTCGCGGTCGATGAGAAAGAACAGCCCCACCGGCGCGCCGAAGAAGCGGTAGTTGTTGTTCCAGCTTTGCTCGGCCTTCCCCTTGTCCTCGCGGCCGATGCCGAGGGCGCCGTAGAGGGCCAGGCCGCAGGCCTTGCGCCGCTCGCGGTAGGGGCTGCGCCACTGGTCCGGGTAGTAGGCGTAGTCGGGATTCGGCTTCCGCCCGGACTTGCGTGCTTCGATCAGTGCGGCGGTGAGCCGTTCGCGGGTTTCGCATTCCACCACGGCAAGCTGCCACGGCTGGGTGTTGACCCCGGAGGGGGCCCAGCGGGCGGCATCGAGGATGGCGCGAATGGTGGCGTGGTCGACGCGGCGGTCGAGGAAGGCGCGGGTGGCGCTGCGGGTGCGGAGGGCTTGGTCCAGTTCCAAGGCGAATACTCCCTGTCGTGGCACGGAAATGGCGAAGCCGCGATTTCACCCAATACCGCCGCGCAATGCAATGGTGGCAACGTCGAGCCCGCGTTGTGACCGGATGGCCCTTCGGCTATAAGCTTAGAGTGGAGAGCGGAAGGGAACGCCGCCGTTGCGTCGGGATACCGTTGCCAGGGAAGCGGCGCGACAACAGTCCGCCCCTGGTCGGCGGGTTCTGAACGGGGATGTGAACCATGGGCTTGACCGGGGCGACGGGAACGGAGGCGGGGCTGCGCCGCGTGTTCGCTCCGGGCGAGGAGATCTTCCGCGAAGGCGAGGCGGGCGACGTCGCCTACATCATCGAGCGGGGCCGGGTGGAGATCTCCAACCTGGTGGACGGCCGGCGCCAAGTGCTGGCGGTGCTGCTGGCCGGCGACCTGTTCGGCGAGATGGCCCTGATCGACCAGAACGAACGCACCGCCACCGCCCGCGCCCTGGACGAGACCGAGGTGGTCTGCATCAGCGACGGCTATGTCCACCGGCGCCTCACCGATTCCGACCCCCTGATCGGCCTGTTCCTGCGGGTGGTGCTGGCGCGCTACCGCGAGATGCGCGGCCAGCTGTTGCTGCGCGAGCGCCCCGAACCGACGGCCCAGGAACGTGGCGACCTGGCCGAACAGCGCGAGGCCGCGCTGGTACGGCTGCGCTTTGAGGAGGAGATCCGCCTCGGCCTGGAGAACGGCGAATTCGAGCCCTTCTTTCAGCCGATCATCGATCTGCGTGCCGGACGCATCGCCGGCTTCGAGGCCTTGGCCCGCTGGCACCATCCCGAGCGCGGCCTGGTACCGCCGGGGGAGTTCATCGGCATCGCCGAGCAGTCGGATCTGATCAAGGGTATCGGCCTGCGGGTATTCGAGCGCGCCTGCGCGGCCCTGCGCCGTTTCGAGGCGATCGACGGCGTCGGGCCGCTCTCCATGAGTGTCAACCTCTCCGGGCGCCAGCTGGACGATCCGCAGCTGCCGCAGCAGCTGGCGGCGGTGATCGAGCGCAGCGAGGTGGCACCCGAGCGGCTCAAGCTGGAGATCGTCGAATCCCTGCTGATGGGCAACCCGGAGCTGGCCGAGGCGACCCTGTTGCGGCTCAAGGGGCTGGGCGCCAAGGTGGCCATCGACGACTTCGGCACCGGCTATTCCAGTCTCAGCTACCTGCACCGCTTTCCCATCGACACCCTGAAGATCGACCGCTCCTTCGTCATCAGCATGCAAGACGACATACGCAGCATGGAGATCGTGCGCGTGCTGAGCGATCTCAGCCGCGGGCTGCAGATGTCGATCATCGCCGAGGGGGTGGAGACCGCCGAGCAGCGGGCGACCCTCTACGCGCTGCAGTGCGACTTCGGCCAGGGCTTCCTCTTTTCCCGGCCGCTGCCGGAAAAGGAGGCGGTGGCCCTGCTGCAAAGCAGACCGCACTGGTAAGTTTTCTGGGGGCGAAAACGAAACACCCGCCTGGCGGCGGGTGTTGGCGTTGTTCCCGGGGCGATCAGCCGCGCTGCTTCTCGCGGATCTCGTCC
>CAZMMH010000259.1:0-3959 GCA_964567315.1 uncultured Gammaproteobacteria bacterium | reverse complement strand
GTTTGGAATTGCCGCACATGAAACCGGTGCGCCACCCCGGCATGTTATAGCTTTTGGAGAGAGTGAAGAATTCCACAGCCACGTCCTTGGCATCCGGCACCTGCAAGATTGACGGCGCCGTGTAACCGTCGAACACGATGTCGGCATAGGCCAGATCATGAATCACCCAGATTTCATGCTCGCGGGCGATGGCCACCACCTTCTCGAAGAACTCCAGGTCGACACACTGGCCCGTCGGGTTGCCGGGGAAGTTGAGCACCAGCATCTTCGGCTTGGGCCAGGAGTCGCGGATCGCCTTCTCCAGCTCGGCGAAGAAGTCGATACCCGGCACCAGCGGCACGTGGCGGATGTCGGCGCCCGCGATGACGAAGCCGTAGGGATGGATCGGATAGGCCGGATTGGGCACCAGCACCGCATCGCCCGGGCCGACGGTGGCCAGGGCCAGGTGGGCCAGGCCCTCTTTGGAGCCGATGGTGACGATCGCCTCGGAATCCGGGTTCAGGTCGACGTCGTACTTGTTGCGGTACCAGTTGCAGATGGCCCGGCGCAGACGCGGGATGCCCTTGGACATGGAGTAGCGGTGGGTATCGCCGCGATTGGCCGCCTCCACCAGCTTGTCGACGATGTGCTGGGGCGTCGGCTGGTCGGGGTTCCCCATGCCGAAATCGATGATGTCCTCGCCGCGGGCCCGGGCCTTGGCCTTGAGCTCGTTGACGATATTGAACACATACGGCGGCAGGCGTTTGATTCTTGGGAAATCTTCGATCAAGGGAGGTGCGTCCGGAAAGCGCTGGTTGGAGGTTGCGCGGACTGGCCGCGAAAACAGAAAACATTACTGAGGGCGGGAAATGCTGTCAATGCGGCAGGCGCGAAACCCTGCCCTGAGTTACCATACCCGGTATGCGCATGGAACTGGAAATTGCCGGCGGCAGCCACCTGATCCGGGCCTATGCCCCGGGCCGGGTAGTGGTCGATGACCAGGTCCTGGAACGGAGCCTGGTGGTGACCGCGGAACGGCTCGTGAGCGACTGGCCGCCGCGCTCCCTGGAGGCGCTGGAGCCGGACCACCTGGAACTGCTGCTGGAGCTGACCCCGGAGGTGGTGCTACTGGGCACCGGCGCCGCACAGCGTTTCCCCCACCCCCAGTTGCTCGCGCCCCTGACCGCCGCCGGCATCGGCGTCGAGGTGATGAGCACCCCCGCCGCCTGCCGCACCTACAACATCCTGGCCAGCGACGGCCGACGGGTTGTTGCGGCGCTGATTGTGTAGGAGGCCCGCCCCCGGGCCGAATGCAGAGGTTGCCCATAGGCCGGTTCGCGGCGAGGGCGCCGCTCCTACGCATACCGGGCGGACTTGCCGGTGGGATTTCGATAGACGTCCTGGGGTCGTTGACTCGTTAATTCGCGGGCGGCGTTCCAGGCAGGTTTGGACGCTTCCGAATCAACGAATTCACGCTCAACCTAGCGCAGCAGCACCTCGATCGAATAGCCGTCGTGCTCGAGGATCTCGCGCAGGCGCTTGAGGGCATCCATCTGAATCTGGCGCACCCGTTCCCGGGTAACGCCGATCTCGTCGCCCACCTGCTCCAGGGTGGCGACGTCGTAGCCGTGCAGGCCGAAGCGGCGCTCGACCACCTCGCGCTGCTTGTCGTTGAGGCGGGAGAGCCAGCGATCGATGTTGGAATAGATCGCCTCGTCCTGCAGGTGCTCGGTGGGGTCGACCGAGTTCTCGTCGGGGATTGCGTCAAGCAGGGACTTGCCGCCCTCGTCACCGATCGGCACGTCCACCGAGCCGATGCGCTCGTTCAGCCCGAGCATGCGTTTGACGTCGGCGATTGGCCGGTCCAGCTCCTGCGCGACCTCCTCCGGACTCGGCTCGCGATCGAGGCGCTGCGACAGCTGGCGCGCCGCACGCAGATAGACGTTGATCTCCTTGACCACGTGAATCGGCAGGCGGATGGTGCGGGTCTGGTTCATGATGGCCCGCTCGATGGTCTGGCGGATCCACCAGGTGGCGTAGGTGGAGAAACGGAAGCCGCGCTCGGGATCGAACTTCTCCACCGCGCGGATCAGGCCCAGATTGCCCTCCTCGATCAGGTCGAGCAGGGCCAGGCCGCGGTTCATGTAGCGCCGCGCGATCTTCACCACCAGGCGCAGGTTGCTTTCGATCATCCGCTTGCGCCCGGACTCCTCGCCCTTCTGGGCCAGGCGCGCGTAGTAGACCTCTTCCTCCGCCGTGAGCAGCGGCGAATAGCCGATCTCCTTCAGGTAGAGGCGGGTCGCATCCAGTTCACTGCTACTGAGTTCGGAGGCCGCGAAACGCTTGCCACGGGCGGGCTTCTCCTCGCTCTCGCCCTCATCGGCCTCCTCTGCCGCCTCCTTCTCCATCACGGCATTGGGCTCATCCGCTTCCGCATCGTACATCGTGGTTCGATCTTCGACGCCATCCTGGGACGGCTGTTCGAGCAGCGCTTCCTCGGGCATCGCGGCCTTCGACGCGGTCTTCGACACCTTGCGCCCTGCTGCGCGTTTTACCGTGCGTTTCATCGCGCTCCCCCTTGCCACATTATCTTTCCCAGGATACCGCCCCGCGAAGGGCGTATACAACCGCACAGCCGCTGCGAGAACGCTATTTTTGCTACGCATTTCTCCGCATACCGGCACGGGCTATTACTTTCCCGAACGGGCGCTTCAACGACGCGGAAGGTACGCCAGCGGATTGACCGGTCGACCGTCGTGACGCAGCTCGAAGTAGAGCGCCGGCGGCTCGCGCCCGTTGCGCCCCATTGCCGCGATGCGCTCCCCGCGCCGCACCACCTGCCCCTCGTGCACCAGCAGGCGACGGTTGTAGCCGTATGCGCTGAGGTAGGTGCGGCTGTGCTTGATGATGATCAGCTGGCCGTAGCCCACCAGACCGTTGCCCGCATAGACCACCCGTCCGGCGGCGGCGGCCAGCACCGGCTGGCCCAGCCTGCCTGCGATGGTGATGCCCTTCTTGCCCTGGCGTCGCGCGGAATAACCCACCGTCAGCCGGCCGGAGGTCGGCCAGCCCCAGCTCACGTGGTGGCGGGTCGAGGCGATGTCCTTCCGCACCGCCGGCACGCGGACCTTGCGGGACTTGGCGGGTGGTTTAGGGGGGTGGGGCTTCGGCGCCGCAGGCGTCGCCCGGGGCGTGTGCGCGGGCGTCTTGCGCGCCGGCCTGACCGCGGCACGCGGCGCCGCCCTCAGCGCCAGGCGCTGGCCGACAACGATGCGGTAGGGACGACGAATGCCGTTGCGTGCGGCCAGTTCACGGTAGTCGAGACCGTATTCCCAGGCGATCGAATAGAGGGTCTCGCCGCGGCGCACCCGGTGCGACGCCGGCACGTGCGTCGGATGTCCCGCCTGATCGACCACCGGGGCGAGCACCCCCCGCCCGCCGCAGCCGCTGAATGTGAGCACGGCTGTAACCACGGCAAGAGAGAGGGCGACACGCAATATCATCGTTGAAGAACGAGGTATATCACCACTACGAGAATGACCAGTAACCAGCCGACGCGGTCGACGTATTCGCGCAGCCGCGCCTCCATCCGTTTGCCGCCCCAGGCGATTACCCCGGCGACCAGAAAGAAACGCGCTCCGCGGCCCACGGCCGAGGCGATGGCGAACGGCAGCAGGGCCATGGAGATGACCCCCGCGGTGATCGTGAACACCTTGTAGGGGATCGGCGAAAAGCCGGCCAGGAAGATCGCCCAGAAGCCCCACTCGGCAAACCAGGCGCGCGCACGGTCGAAGGCCGGTCCGTAGCCCCACTCCAGGATCAGCGGGTGGACCAGGTCGAAGGCCAGATAGCCGATCAGGTAGCCGAACAGGCCGCCCACGGTCGAGGCCAGGGTGGCCAGCGCCGCGAAGCGCCAGGCGCGCGCCGGGTGGGCCAGGCTCATGGGCGCCAGCATCACGTCCGGCGGGACGGGAAAGAAC
>CAZMMH010000258.1:0-3965 GCA_964567315.1 uncultured Gammaproteobacteria bacterium | reverse complement strand
CGGGCGCCGTGGGTAATGGCCTGCTGGCCCACTCGGATGCCTGGTACGTCGAGGGCGGGCTGTTCATCCCGCACACCGATCTGGAGCTGGATGCGCGCTACGCGAAGCTCGACAACCTGAAGGGTGACCATTTCGAGCACACCTTCGAGAACACCACCGTGGGCATTCAGTACCACTTCAACCTGAAGACCAAGGTGATGCTCAACTACGAGTTCCGCAACTTCAAGGCGGTCAACTTCGCCTCGAATGCCGGCCCCAACGCCAACCTCGACGGCGTCGGCGACCGCGTGGCGGCGGAAGTGTCGATGTTCTTCTAGGCGCGACCGGGATATCGCGTAAAGGCCAAAGGGCCCGCCATCGGCGGGCCCTTTGCATTTGCGGCGTCAGGCTTTTCCGGTAACCTCGCCTGGGCGTATCCATTGATGTGCTGCTTAGCGTCCAGATCAGGTGCCTCACGTGACCCCTACGACCCTGCCCGAATCGGCCCTTGCCGCCCTGCCGGAGTCCCTGCGTGGGGAGGTCGCCCTGCAGTGGGGACGTTTCAGTGAGGCGGCACTCGCGGCCGGTGGACGGATTCCGTCGCACCCCGACTTTCTCAAGGCTTTGACCCGGGTATGGGCGGTCAGCCAGTTCGTTGCCGAAAGCTGCCAGCGCGATCCGGCCCTGCTCGGCGACCTCCTCGACAGCGGCGACCTGCTGGGGGATTACGCCCCGCGCGAACACCGGGAAAAGCTGGCGGGGCAGCTCGCCGCGGCCACGGACGAGGCCGCCCTCATGCGTCTGCTGCGGCGCTTTCGCCGACGCGAGATGGTGCGCATCGCGTGGCGCGACCTGGCCGGCTGGGCCGACCTGGCGGAGACCCTGAACGACCTGTCGCAGCTCGCCGAGGCGTGTGTGTGTGGCGCGCTGGCCCGCCTCGAGGCCTGGCAGCGCCGGGAGCACGGCACGCCGAAGGATGGTGCCGGACGGCCCATCGGTCTGGTGGTGCTCGGCATGGGTAAGTTGGGGGCCTGGGAGCTCAACTTCTCCTCCGACATCGATCTCATCTACGCCTACGCGGAAGAGGGTGAGATCCGGGGGCGCAACGGGCTCAGCCACGCCGAGTTCTTCACCCACCTCGGTCAGCGCCTGTTCAACGCGTTGAACGCCAACACCGGCGACGGCTTCGTCTACCGGGTCGACCTGCGCCTGCGTCCCTACGGTGACAGTGGGCCGACGGCCATGAGCTTCGACGCCATGGAGGAGTACTACGTCACCCAGGGTCGGGAGTGGGAGCGCTACGCCATGATCAAGGCGCGGGTGGTGGCCGGCGACCGCGCCGCCGGTGAGCGCCTGATGCAGACCCTGCGGCCGTTCGTCTACCGCCGCTACCTCGACTACGGGGTGTTCGAGTCGCTGCGGGAGATGAAGGCCATGATCGAACACGAGGTGGCGCGACGCGGCATGCAGGACAACGTCAAGCTCGGCCCCGGCGGCATTCGTGAGGTCGAATTCATTGGCCAGGCCTTCCAGTTGGTGCGCGGCGGCCGTGAGACCGAGTTGCAGGAGCGGGGCATACTCAAGGTGCTGGCGCTGCTCGCCGAGGGCGGTGCCCTGCCGGCCCACAGTGCGCGGGAATTGGCCGAGGCCTACGATTTTCTCCGCCGTAGCGAAAACCGGATCCAGGCCTGGGACGACCGCCAGGTCCATCTGTTGCCGGCGGACCCCGCGGGGCAGGCGCGCCTCGCGTTTGCCATGGGTTTCGCCGACTGGGCCGGGTTCAAACGGGCACTGAAACGCCACCGGCGGCACGTGCAGGACCATTTCGCCCAGGTCTTCAGTGCGCCCCAGGCAGCGGCCGGCGGCGCGGCCGGCGCGCCCGATCTGGTCGGGGTCTGGCAGGGCACGCTGGCCGATACTGCGGCGGACTCCGTGCTGGCGGAGGCGGGCTTCGGCGAACCGGAACGGGCCCGCGCCCTGCTGCACGAACTGCGCCACGGCAGTCTGCGCCAATCCCTGAGCAGTGTCGGCCGTGACCGGCTCGACCGCCTGATGCCCCTGCTGATCGCCGTTGTCGGGCACGGCGCCGCGCCGGACAGCAGCCTGCCGCGCGTGGTCAGCCTGGTGGAGAGTATCGCCCGCCGCAGCGCCTATGTCGCCCTGTTGATGGAGCACCCGCTGGCCCTCTCCCAGCTGGTGCGGCTGTATGCGGCCAGCCCCTGGATCGCGACCCATTTGACCCAACATCCCCTGCTGCTCGACGAACTGCTGGATCCACGCACGCTCTACACGCCGCCGGGACGCGAGGCGCTGGCCGCCGAACTGGCGGGACTGCTGGCGCGCCTGCCGGAGGATGACCTGGAACGGCAGATGGATCTGTTGCGCCAGTTCAAGCAGGCCAACGTGCTGCGGGTCGCCGCCGCCGATATCGTCGAGGCGATACCGCTGATGGCGGTCAGTGATCATCTCACCTGGATCGCCGAGGCGGTGGCCGCCGAGGTGCTGGAGCTGGCCTGGCGCCATCTGGTGGCACGCCACGGCCGACCGCCGGGTCGCGGCGGGGACGGTGACAAGGGCTTCGCGGTGATCGCCTACGGCAAGCTTGGCGGCATCGAGCTGGGCTACGGCTCGGACCTCGACCTGGTGTTTCTGCACGGCGCGGCGGACGAGGAGCGGAGCACCGATGGCCCCCGGCCCCTGGTGCTGGCCGAGTTCTTCGCCCGTCTCGCCCAGCGCGTGGTCCATCTGATGAACGCCCATACCGCCGCCGGGGTCCTCTACGAGGTCGACCTGCGCCTGCGTCCGAGCGGGGCCTCGGGGCTCCTGGTGAGCGGGCTCGAGGCCTTCGTGGCCTACCAGCGCGAGGAGGCCTGGACCTGGGAGCATCAGGCCCTGGTGCGCGCCCGGCCAGTGGCCGGCGACGCCGCCGTGGCGGCGCAGTTTCAGCGGATCCGGCGCGAACTCCTCACCCGCCGCCGCGACCCGGAGACCCTGCGTCGCGAGGTGCGCGAGATGCGCGAGCGGATGCGGGCGGAATTCGGCTCGCGGCGGCCGGGTCGCTTCCGCCTCAAGCACGACCGGGGCGGTATCGCCGATATCGAATTTATGGTGCAATATGGCGTTCTGGCATGGGCACACGATCATCCGGAGCTGACCGAATTCACCGACAACATACGGATTCTGGAAGGTTTCGGCCGTGCCGGCCTGATGTCGGCCGAGGAGGTGAAACTGCTCGGCGACGCCTACCGCAGCTTCCGCAAGCGTGCCCATCGCCTGACCCTGCTGGAGCAGTCCGCCGAGGTCGATGACACCGGGTTGCGCGATCTGCGCGAGGCGGTGGCGCGGATCTGGCGCGAGCGCATGGAAGGTAAACAGAGTTAACAGTCGATAGTGAATGGTTTCGGCGCGCGCTTTGCGCGTTTCTTCGAAGCAGGGCGCCGCGTAGCGGCGCGCCACAGCTGTTCACTATCCACTGTTCACTATTCACTGCTTTTTCTGGAGTTTGCATGAAACCGATGGACGACCGCGACGGGGTCATCTGGTTCGACGGCAAGATGGTTCCCTGGCGCGAGGCGCGCACCCATGTGCTCACCCACACCCTGCACTACGGCATGGGCGTGTTCGAAGGGGTCCGGGCCTACAAGGCAGAACAGGGCACGGCAATCTTCCGCCTCAAGGAACACACCGATCGCCTGTTCCGCTCCGCCCACATCCTCGCGATGCCGATGCCGTTCGACAAAGCGACCCTGAATGATGCCCAGCGTGCGGTGGTGCGCGAGAACGGTCTCGACTCCGCCTACATCCGGCCCATGTGCTTCTACGGTTCCGAGGGCATGGGCCTGCGGGCGGACAATCTCAAGGTGCACGTGATGGTGGCCGGTTGGGAGTGGGGCGCCTACCTCGGGGCGGAAGGAATGCAGAAGGGTATCCGCATCCGCACCTCCTCCTATACCCGGCACCACGTCAACATCACCATGTGCAAGGCC
>CAZMMH010000257.1:0-3973 GCA_964567315.1 uncultured Gammaproteobacteria bacterium | reverse complement strand
GGCCCCAGGGACCGTAGACGGTGAAGAAACGCAGGCCGGTGGTGGGCAGACCGAACAGATGGCTGTAGGTGTGGGCCATCAGCTCGTTGGCCTTCTTCGAGGCGGCGTACAGCGACAGCGGATGGTCGACGTTGTTGTGCACCGAGAAGGGCATGTTGGTGTTGGCGCCGTAGACCGAGCTGCTGGAGGCATAGACCAGGTGCTCGACCCCATTGTAGCGGCAGCCCTCGAGGATATTGGCGAAGCCGACCATGTTGCTGTCCACGTAGGACATGGGGTTCTCGATCGAGTAGCGCACCCCGGCCTGCGCCGCCAGATTGACCACCCGGTTCGGCTTCTCGCGGGCAAACAGTTCCGCCATCGCGGTACGGTCGGCGATATCGACGTTGACGTGGGTGAAGCGCGGGTTGGGTGTGGTCCGAGCCAGGCGGGCCTTCTTCAGATTGACGTCGTAGTAGTCATTGAGGCAGTCGACGCCGATGACCTCGTCGCCCCGCTCCAGCAGGCGCAGGGAGAGGGCGGAGCCGATGAAGCCGGCGGCGCCGGTGATAAGTACTTTCATTGGTGTGTATCCGTTAATTCGTTAATTCGTTAATTCGTTAATTTCGGGGAGACGGCTTTGCGCTTTAGGTGGCGGCCGTAGCCGTTCATCAATTGGATGAGACTTTCGATCCGCTGTAACCATTCGTCCGCCTCTGCGGCAGCCAGATAGTTACAGGACACTGCCACGTCCACATGGTCAATCAGTTCGTATAACGACCCTCGAGCCTGGCGAAGGAAACGCAGTCGATCCTGATAACCGAAACGCCCGTGCCCTTCCGCGATGTTCGCGGTCACCGATCTCGACGCGCGGATCACCTGATCCGCGAGCCTAAGGCGCTCCTCGCCGGGCAGACTTTCGACCCATCCGAATAGCGCATTGCGCAATTCTCGCGCTTCCAGCCAAACCTTCAGGGTACGAAAGTCCCCCGCCATACCGCCTCCCTGCGATACCCATCGAAACCAACATCCGCCGACCTGCCGAATTGGCGAGTCGACGAACTAACAAATCAGCGGCCTCACAGCCTCGCCGTCGCCTCGCCCGCCGGCAACACATACTTGACGTCATAGACCACCGGCTCGCCGCGGCACAGGGCGCGGAGCCCATCCGCCCCCAGTTCGCGAAACTGACGGTGACCGACGGCGATGATCACGGCGTCGTAATGTCCCGCTTGCAGCTCCGCCACCGGCGTTATGCCATATTCGTGCTGTGCCTCCTCGGCGCTTACCCAGGGGTCATGGACGTCAACCTCAGCGCTAAAGCTCCGCAGTTCGGCGACGATGTCCACCACCCGGGTGTTGCGCAGGTCGGGGCAGTCTTCCTTAAACGCCAACCCGAGCACGAGGACCCGTGCACCTGCCACCGGAATGGCGCGCTGGATCATCAGCGTGACCACCGGGCCGGCGACATAGGCACCCATGTTGTCGTTGATCCGGCGCCCGGCGAGGATGATCTCCGGGTGGTAGCCGATGGCCTGGGCCTTGTGGGTCAGGTAATAGGGATCGACACCGATGCAGTGTCCGCCCACCAGACCCGGCCGGAACGGCAGGAAATTCCACTTGGTACCGGCCGCCTCCAGCACCGCCTCGGTATCGATGCCGAGCCTGTTGAAGATCAGCGCGAGCTCGTTGATCAGGGCGATGTTGACGTCGCGCTGGGTGTTCTCGATCACCTTGGCCGCCTCGGCCACCGCCAGGCTCGACGCCAGATGGGTGCCGGCAGTGATCACCTTGCGGTAGAGGGCGTCGACGAACTGCGCGGCTTCCGGGGTCGAGCCGGAGGTCACCTTGCGGATGTTCGTGACCCGGTGCTCCTTGTCGCCCGGGTTGATGCGCTCCGGGCTGTAACCGGCAAAGAAGTCCTGGTTGTACTTGAGTCCCGATTCGCGCTCGAGGATCGGCACGCAGATCTCTTCGGTGGCGCCGGGATAGACGGTGGACTCATAGATCACCACGTCGCCACGCTTGAGCAGGCGGCCGACGGTGAGGCTGGCGCTCTCCAGCGGACGCAGGTCGGGGCGCTTGTGCTCGTCGATCGGCGTGGGAACGGTGACGATGTAGACGTTGCAGTCGCGGATCTCTTCCGGATCGGCGGTATAGCGCAGCCCGGGGACCTCGGCCAGCTCCTCCGCGCTCACTTCCAGGGTACTGTCCCGACCCGCGTTCAACTCGGCAATACGCCGCTCGCTGATGTCGAACCCCACGGTGGGAAAATGCTTGGCGAACTCCACCGCCAGCGGCAGGCCGACGTAACCGAGTCCCACCAGTGCGATCTTTGCTTCGTCTACGCTGCGCATGTTCCGACCCCGATCTTCCTTAGGATGAGTTGACGTGTGCGGCCCTCAGGCCGATATCCCGGGCTTGTCGCCCAGCCGTTGCAGAAATTCCCGATAGGTCCGTTTGAGCCCCTCATCGAGACCGACCCGCGGCCGCCAGCCCAGGGCGTTGAGCCGCGACGAGTCCATCAGCTTGCGCGGGGTACCGTCGGGCCGGCCGTGATCGTAAACCAGCTGCCCGGTGAAACCCACCGCCCGGGCCACCATCTCGGCCATCTCGGCGATGGTGACGTCGCTGCCACTGCCGACGTTGATCAGGGGCGTGACCGCCGCCGCGGTCAGCGCGTCGAAGCGGGCGTCCTCCAGATTCATCAGGAACACGCAGGCCTCCGCCAGGTCGTCGGTGTAGAGGAATTCGCGCCGCGGCGTCCCGGTGCCCCAGACCATCACCTCGCCGGCCCCCCGCTGCTTGGCCTCGTGGCACTTGCGGATCAGGGCCGGCACCACGTGGGAGGTCTCGAGATCGTAGTTGTCGCCCAGGCCGTAAAGATTGGTCGGCATGGCGGCCAGGTAACGGGTACCGTACTGCCGGTTGTAGGACCAGCACATCTCGATCCCGGAGATCTTGGCCACCGCGTAGGGGCGGTTGGTCGGTTCCAGCGGTCCGGTCAGGAGGTACTCCTCCCGGATCGGCTGCGGGCAGTCCTTCGGGTAGATGCAGGACGAGCCGAGGAACAGCAGCCGCGCCGCAGCGTGGCGCCAGGCCGCGTGGATGACGTTGGTCTGGATCGCCAGATTGCGCTGAATGAACTCGGCCGGATAGCTGTCATTGGCGAGTATTCCGCCCACCTTGGCCGCCGCGAGGAAGACGTATTCGGGCCGCTCGGCGGCGAAGAAGGCCTCGGTGGCCGCCTGGTCGGTGAGATCGAGCTCGGCGTGGGTGCGGGTGATGAGGTTCTCGTAGCCCTGGGCCGCGAGCACCCGGTGGATGGCGCCCCCCACCATGCCGCGGTGGCCGGCGACGTAGATCCGAGCGTCCTTATTCATGGTAATCGAACACCGTGAACCCGTGCTTGCGGATCAGGGCGTCGCGCTTGGCGGCCTCCAGATCGGCCTGGACCATCTCGGTGACCAGCTCGTCGAAGCCGATGCGCGGGGTCCAGCCGAGCTTTTCCCGCGCCTTGCGCGGGTCGCCGAGCAGGGTCTCCACCTCGGTGGGGCGGAAGTAACGCGGGTCCACCGCGACGATGCAGCGGCCCTCGGCGTCATAGCCCTTCTCGTCGACCCCCTCGCCCTCGAAACGGATCGATATATCCAGCGCCGCCGCAGCACGCTCGACGAACTCGCGCACCGAATACTGCTCACCGCTGGCGATGACGAAGTCCTCGGGGGCATCCTGCTGCAACATCAGCCACTGCATCTCCACGTAGTCACGGGCGTGGCCCCAGTCGCGCTTGGCGTTCATGTTGCCGAGGAAGAGGCAATCCTGCAGGCCGAGCTTGATCCGCGCCAGGGCGCGGGTGATCTTGCGGGTGACGAAGGTCTCGCCGCGGATCGGCGACTCGTGGTTGAACAGAATGCCGTTGCAGGCGTAGATGCCGTAGGCCTCACGGTAGTTGACCGTGATCCAGTAGGCGTAGAGCTTGGCGCAGGCGTAG
>CAZMMH010000256.1:0-3995 GCA_964567315.1 uncultured Gammaproteobacteria bacterium | reverse complement strand
AGAAGGAGACCCACCTGCCGGTGATCATCGATCCGAGCCATGCCGGCGGCAAGGCCTGGATGGTGCCGGCCCTGTCGCGCGCGGCCCTGGCCGCCGGGGCCGACGGCCTGCTGGTGGAGATGCACCCCACGCCCTGCGAGGCCTGGTGCGACGCCGACCAGGCCCTGGACCCGCAGGAGCTCAAGTCGCTGATGGGCGAGCTGCGCGGGATCGCCCAGGTGCTGGGGCGCGATCTCTGAGATGATCCGGCGCCTGGCAATCCTCGGGGTCGGCCTGATCGGCGGGTCGCTGGCGCGGGCGCTGAAGCGTGCCGGGGCCTGCGCCGAGGTGGTCGGCTGGGGGCGTAACCCGGAGCAGTTGCAGCGGGCGGTCGAATTGGGAGTGATCGACCGCTATGAGGCGTCGCCGGCGGCCGCCGTCGCCGGCGCCGACATGGTGGTGCTCGCCGTGCCGCTCGGCGCGATGGGACCGATGTTCACCCAAATCAGAGATCACCTGGCCGCTGACGCGGTGCTCACCGACGTGGGCAGCGCCAAGGCTGGCGTGGTCGAGGACGCCCGCGCGGCCTTCGGCGAACTGCCGCCGGGTTTCGTGCCCGGCCATCCGATCGCCGGTACCGAACAGAGCGGGGTGGAGGCCTCCTTCGCTGAGCTGTTCGAGCGGCGCCGGGTCATTCTCACGCCGACCGCGGCGACCCGTGCCGATGCCCTGGAACGGGTCCGCGCCATGTGGCTTGCGGTCGGCGCCGAGGTGCTGGAGATGTCGGTGGAACACCATGACGAGGTGCTCGCCGCCACCAGCCATCTGCCGCACCTGCTGGCCTTCGCCCTGGTGGATGCCCTGGCCACCGGCGAGCACGGCGAGGAGATCTTCAGCTTCGCCGCCGGCGGCTTCCGCGACTTCACCCGCATCGCCTCCAGCGACCCGGTGATGTGGCGCGATATCTGTCTGGCCAACCGGCGCGCGGTGCTGAGCTCGCTGCACGCCTTCCGTGAGGACCTGGCGGCGCTGGCCGAGGCAATCGAGGGCGGAGACGGCGAGCGGCTACTGGAGATTTTTTCGCGCGCCAAGGCGGCACGGGACCGCTATTGCGGTTAAAATTGGCGCCCGCCAAAACGGCGGGCAGGGCGGAACCATGAGCCACATCGACAACCTTCGTTTCACCGCGCAACCGGGCGGCTGCCTGAACGGGCGCCTGCGCGTGCCGGGCGACAAGTCGATTTCCCACCGCGCCATCATGCTCGGCGCCCTGGCCGATGGCGTGACCAATGTCAGCGGCTTTCTCGAAGGCGAGGATAGCCTGGCCACCCTGCAGGCGTTTCGTGACATGGGGGTGCGCATCGACGGTCCTGAGCAGGGACGAGTGACGGTGCACGGGGTCGGCGTCGACGGCCTGCAGCCACCGTTGAAGCCGCTGAATCTGGGCAACTCCGGCACCTCGATGCGCCTGCTGGCCGGCCTGCTCGCGGGTCAGGCCTTCGACGTCGAACTGGTGGGCGATGCCTCGCTCTCCAAGCGGCCGATGAAGCGGGTGGCGGAGCCGCTGGCGCAAATGGGTGCGCGCATCGACACCGCCGCCGGCGGCACGCCGCCCCTGCGGATTCACGGCCGCCAGGCCCTCAAGGGTTTCGACTACGCGATGCCGATGGCAAGTGCCCAGGTGAAGTCCTCGCTGCTGCTGGCCGGGCTCTACGCCGAGGGCCGCACCTGCGTCAGCGAGCCGGCCCCGACCCGCGACCACAGCGAGCGCATGCTGAGCGGCTTCGGTTACCGGGTCGAGCGTGACGCTGCCAAGGTCTGCCTGCAGGGCGGCGGGCGCCTGCGTGCCTGCGCCGTGGATGTGCCGGCGGACATCTCCTCGGCCGCCTTCTTTTTGGTCGGCGCCAGCATCGCCGAGGGCTCCGACCTGCTGCTGGAGCATGTGGGCGTCAATCCCACCCGTACCGGCGTGATCGAAATTTTGCGTCTGATGGGTGCCGACATCGAACTGCTCAACGCCCGCGAGGTGGGCGGCGAGCCGGTGGCCGACCTGCGGGTGCGCGCGGCAAGGCTCAAGGGTATCCGCATTCCCGAGGCCCAGGTGCCGCTGGCGATCGACGAGTTCCCGGTGCTGTTCGTGGCCGCGGCCTGCGCCGAGGGCGAGACCGTACTCACCGGGGCCGAGGAACTGCGGGTCAAGGAGAGCGACCGCATTCAGGTCATGGCCGACGGCCTGCAGGCCCTCGGCATCGACGCCGAACCCACCCCCGACGGCATGCGCATCCGCGGGGGGGCGTTCCATGGTGGGCGGGTCGACAGCCATGGCGATCACCGTATCGCGATGGCCTTTGCCATGGCGGCGCTGCGTGCCGACGGCGCGATCGAAATCGACGACTGCGCCAACGTCAATACCTCGTTCCCCGGCTTTTTGGCATTGGCCGCCGGGGCCGGCTTGAAGGTCGCCGGCAACAGGGCCTGAGCCCGGCCGGCGCATAGCAGAAGGAAACGGAAAGATGCAGGAGCAGGAGATACCGGTCATCGCCGTGGACGGCCCGAGTGGCTCGGGCAAGGGCACCATCAGTCAGCGCATCTCCGCCGAATTGGGCTGGCACTTCCTCGACAGCGGGGCGCTCTACCGGGTGCTGGCGCTGGCGGCCGAATGGCACGCCATCGAACTGGACAACGAAGTGGCGCTGGAGACCCTGGCGGAGCACTTGGATGTTTCGTTCCGCTCGGGGGCCGACGGCGAGACCCAGGTGCTGTTGGAAGGGGAGGTCGTGACCGACGCGATTCGTACGGAAACCGCTGGAAATTCGGCCTCAAAGGTCGCAGCGCTACCGCCCGTGCGGACCGCGCTACTGTCCCGCCAACGGGCCTTTCGCGAGGCGCCGGGGCTGGTTGCCGACGGTCGCGATATGGGTACCGTCGTGTTCCCGGGAGCCCAGCTGAAGGTGTTCCTGACCGCGAGCGCCGAGGAGCGTGCGAGCAGGCGCTATAAGCAGTTGATACAGAAGGGAATCGATGTTAATCTCCCCGACCTTCTGCAGGAGATCACGGAGCGCGACGCGCGCGACGCCTCCCGCACCGTGGCCCCCCTCAAGCCCGCCGCCGATGCGGTGGTGGTCGACACCAGCGGGATCGGTATCGAAGAGGTGGTGGGCCGGGTGATGCAGCTGGTGCGGCAGAAGATTGCCTGCTGAGTGCCGAAGAAGGCATTCAGCGGCAGAGGCGGGTCGAGCCGTGTTGGTTCGGCCCTTTTGGTCCAACAACCCCGCGGGAGCAGTCGGCCGCGGTACAACCGAATATAAACCTAGCGCCCGCGCGTGACGGTTTAGGGACAGTCCTACCCATGAGCGAAAGCTTTGCCGAACTTTTTGAACAGAGTCTCACCAACCAGCAGATGCAGCCGGGCACCCTCGTCATCGGGACGGTGGTGGAAGTGCGCGGCGACGCGGTGGTGGTCAACGCCGGCCTCAAATCCGAGGGCGTGATCCCGATCGAGGAGTTCTTCAACGACAGCGGCGAGGCCGAGGTGGTCGTCGGCGATCAGGTTGAAGTGACCCTCGAGGCGGTCGAAGACGGCTGGGGCGAGACCCGCCTGTCGCGCGAGAAGGCCAAGCGCGCGCACGCCTGGAACGAGCTGGAACAGGCTCACGAAAAGAACGAGACCGTCGGCGGTCGTATCAGTGGCAAGGTCAAGGGCGGTTTCACCGTCGACATCAGCTCCATCCGCGCGTTCCTGCCGGGGTCGTTGGTCGATGTGCGCCCGGTGCGCGACACCACCTATCTGGAAGGCAAGGATCTCGAATTCAAGGTCATCAAGCTCGACCGTCGCCGCAACAACGTGGTGGTCTCCCGCCGCGCGGTGATCGAGAGCGAGTACAGCGCCGAGCGCGACGCGCTGCTCAAGTCCCTCAAGGAGGGCATGACCATCAAGGGCGTGGTGAAGAACCTCACCGACTACGGCGCGTTCGTCGACCTCGGCGGCATCGACGGTCTGCTGCACATCACCGACA
>CAZMMH010000255.1:0-4015 GCA_964567315.1 uncultured Gammaproteobacteria bacterium | reverse complement strand
ATACCGGCCTGTCACGCCGGGGGTCGCGGGTTCGAGTCCCGTCCACTCCGCCATACAGAATGGCACCCGCAAGGGTGCCTTTTTTTTGCCGTTGATCCGCCGCCTCCGCTCGGCCCGGCCGGGCGGGGGTGTCCGGCCGGCCCTTTATTCTCCCGCGCTTTCCATCTACCCTGCGGGTCTGGATAATGTGCCCATTCCGCCGCGCCGTCGCCGCGGCACCCGCCAATAACGACACGAAAGACCGCCGCCATGCTGCAAACCATCAGAGACCGCGCCTCCGGCGTGATCGCCTGGATCATCATCATCGGTGTCACCATCCCCTTTGCGGTGTGGGGCATCAACCAGTACTTCTCCGGTGCCTCGGAGGTGGTGGTGGCCAAGGTCGATGGCGACAAGATCCTGCAGCGCGACCTCAATCGCGCGGTCCAGCAGCAGCGCGACCAACTGCGGCAGCGGCTGGGCAAGTTCTACCGGCCGGACATGATCGACGAGGCCAAGCTCAAGCAGCAGGTGCTCGACGGCATGATCGATCGCGAAGTGCTGCTGGGTGCGGCCCACGACCTGGGCTTCGCCATCGGCAACAAGGCGCTCGCCGTGCGCCTGCATTCGATTCCGGCGTTTCAGGAAAACGGCGAGTTCTCCAAGGCCCGCTACGAGGCGGTGATGCGCAACCAGGGGCTGAACCCGCTGGCCTTCGAGGCCGACGAGCGCAGCTCGATGATCCTTACCGAGTTGGTCAACGGCGTTGCCGACAGCGTGCTGGTGAGTTCCCACGACGTGGACGAGCTGCTGCGCCTGCAGGGGCAGCGGCGGCAGCTGAGCTACCAGGTGGTGGACGCCAAGCAGTTCGCCGA
The DNA here is from genome assembly GCA_964567315.1 of uncultured Gammaproteobacteria bacterium. Taxonomy (GTDB): domain Bacteria; phylum Pseudomonadota; class Gammaproteobacteria; order CAZMMH01; family CAZMMH01; genus CAZMMH01. The sequence continues at coordinate 3,161 of CAZMMH010000255.1, read as the reverse complement.
CGCCGTGAAGGTGGACGAAAAGGCCGTCGCGGCCTACTACGCGGCGCACAAGCAGGAGTTCATGACCCCGGAACAGGTCAACGTGGCCTACCTGCGCCTGCGCCTGCAGGACCTGGCCAAGAACGAAAAGGTCGACGACGCCAAGCTGCAGCAGGCCTACCAGGAGCAGAAGAAGAGCTTCACCCTGCCGGAACAGAGGGAGGTGAGCCACATCCTGATCGACGTGCCTGCGGACGCCGACAAGCAAGCGGTGGAGGAAGCGCGCAATCGCGCCGATGCCCTGCTGGCCAAGCTCAAGGCCGGGGCCTCCTTTGCGGCACTGGCCAAGGCCGATTCCCAGGATCAGGGCTCCGCCGCCAAGGGCGGTCTGCTCGGCGTCTACACCGAGAAGACGCTGGCCTCCAGCGGCTTCAACCCGGCCATCGCCAAGGCGGTGTTCGCCGCCAAGCAGGGTGAGCTGGTCGGCCCGGTACGCAGCAGCTTCGGCTTTCACATCATTCGCGTCGACACGATCCGCCCGGGCGGGCTGCGCCCGTTTGCCGAGGTGCGTGACCAGCTGCTGGCCAGCGTGCGCCGCGACGAGGCGGAATCGCAGTTCTACGACAAGTCCAATACCCTGGCCAACGTCACCTACGAACACCCCGATACCCTGCAGCCGGCGGCCGACGCCCTTGGTCTGAAGGTGCAGGAGAACGGTTGGATGAGTCGCCAGGGTGGCGGCACGCTGCCGGCCAACCCCAAGATCATCGAGGCCGCATTCAGCGACGAGGTGCTCAACCAGCACCAAAACAGCCTGGTGCTCGAGCTGGGCCCCACCGACGACGTGGTGCTGCGGGTGATCGGACACAAGGCACCGGCGCAGCAGCCGCTGGCCGAGGTGCATGACAAGATCGTCGATCTGCTGCGCCTGCAGGCGATGCGCGACCAGGCGCAAAAGCGCGCCGACGCCATGCTGGCGGCGCTGCAGGCGGGCAAGGCTGCGGAACAGACGGCCACCACCGGGCCGCTGTGGATCGGTCGCAACGACCAGAAACAGCCGGCGGCCCTGGTGCAGGCGGTGTTCAAGATGCCGCGCCCGGCCGCGGGCAAGCCGCAGCACCAGGTGGTGGCCCTGCCCAATGACCGCTTCGCCGTAGTCACGGTCGATGCGGTGCGCGACGGCGATCCGAAGAAGGCCAGCGCCGACGAGCGCAAGCGCGCCGAGGAGGCGCTGCGCGGGGCGCGCGGTCAGAACGAGTTCGAGGCCCTGCGCAAATCCCTGCGCAATGCGGCCGACGTAAGCATCGACCAGGCCAAGTTGTGACGGAGGGTTGCCGGTGCCGAGGCTGAAGCTCCACTGGCAGATCCTGATCGCTCTCGGCCTTGCCCTGGTCGCGGGCAGCCTGAGCGGCACCGACGGCCAGCTTTTCGGCCTGCGTCTCTACGCGGTCTACGCCTTCGTCGGTACCGCCTTCCTCAATGCCCTGAAGATGCTCATCGTGCCGCTGATCGTGGCCTCGATCGTCAGCGGCATCGCCGGTGTCGGCTCCGGCCAGAACCTCGGCCGTCTCGGCCTCAAGACCCTGCTCTACTACACCTTTACCAGCCTGGCGGCGATTCTCACCGGCCTGTTGCTGGTGCAGCTGGTGCAGCCGGGCATCATCCACGGCCAGCCGGCGCGGGAACTGATCGGGATCGATCCCAACACCGCCGCCCAGGTGGCCTCCCACGTGGCCGGCAAGGGCGCCAGTGATGTCGTCGGCATCTTCCTGCGCATGATTCCGACCAACGTGGTCGCCGCCGCCGCCAACGGCCAGATGCTCGGCCTGATCACCTTCAGCCTGCTGTTCGGCTACTTCATCAGCCGCATCGAGGAGCCCTACGCCGAAATCCAGTACAACTTCTGGCAGGGGCTGTTCCAGATCATGATGCGCATCACCGACGTGGTCATGCGCTTCGCCCCCCTTGGTGTCTTCGCCCTGGTGGCCAAGGTGGTGGCGGCGAGCGGCCTCAAGGCCTTCGAGTCCCTCGGCTATTTCTTCTTCACCGTACTCGCGGCGCTGGCCTTGCACGCCTTCGTCACCCTGCCGCTGCTGCTGCGGCTGGTGGCGCGGGTGGACCCGCGGCGCCACTACAAGGCGGTGGCGCCGGCCCTGCTCACCGCCTTTTCCACCGCGTCCTCTTCGGCCACCCTGCCGCTGACCATGGAGTGCGTGGAGAAGAACGCCGGCGTCTCCAATCGCACCACCAGCTTCGTGCTGCCCCTGGGCGCCACCGTGAACATGGACGGCACTGCGCTCTATGAATGTGTGGCCGCGATGTTCATCGCCCAGGCCTACGGCATCCACCTGGGCTTCGCCGCCCAGTTCAGCGTGGTCACCATCGCCCTGCTCACCTCCATCGGCGTCGCCGGCATCCCCGCCGCCAGCCTGGTGGCGATCACCATCATCCTCACCGCGGTCGGCCTGCCGGCCGAGGCCATCGGCCTGGTCCTCGCGGTCGACCGCATCCTCGACATGTGCCGCACCAGCGTCAACGTCCTCAGCGACTCCTGCGGTGCGGTGCTGGTGGGGCGGTTGGAGGGCGAGGAAGGGATTCTGCAGGAGAAAACCTGAAAACCCTGTCTCGCGCAAAGGCGCTAAGGCGCAAAGAACAACTCTGAATAGGAATAAGAACGGGCCGTGCAGTAATCTGCACGGCCCGTCTCGTTTGCCGGGCGTCTGGTGCGAATGTGCCTTTCGACCGATTCCTTCCTTTGTTGTCCTCTGCGCCTTTGCGTCTCTGCGTGAGGCGGGTTTATTCGAGGTTAACCATCCCCAGCGTGTTGTAGCCGGAATCGACGTACATGATCTCGCCGGTGATGCCGGAGGCGAGGTCGGAGCAGAGGAAGGCGGCGGCGTTGCCGACCTCGTCGATGGTGACGTTGCGGCGCAGGGGGGCGTTCTCCTCCACGTGGTCGAGCATCTTGCGGAAGCTGCCGATGCCGGCCGCGGCCAGGGTCTTGATCGGGCCGGCGGAGATGGCGTTGACGCGGATCCCCTCCGGGCCGAGGGAGTGGGCCATGTAGCGTACGTTGGCCTCCAGGCTGGCCTTGGCCAGGCCCATCACGTTGTAGCTGGGCATCGCCCGCTCGGCACCCAGGTAGCTGAGGGTGATCAGCGAGCCGTTGCGTCCCGCCAGCA
>CAZMMH010000254.1:0-4022 GCA_964567315.1 uncultured Gammaproteobacteria bacterium | reverse complement strand
TCGCGCCGGGCGGCAAGCAGATGCTGGTGGAGGGGCGCAGCGCCGCCTCGCGGGTGCGCATCATCGAGGCGGAGCCGGGGCAGTTCTACAAACCCAGCGTCGACATCACCTTCGGCTCCATCGCCAAGGTCTTTCCCGACTCCACCCTTGGCGTGATCCTCACCGGCATGGGCGCCGACGGTCGCGAGGGCTGTCGCACGCTGCAGCAGAACGGTTCCATGATCTGGTCCCAGGATGAGGCCAGTTGTGTCGTTTACGGCATGCCCGCAGCGGTGGCCGAGGCGGGAATTTCGTCTCGCGTGCTCCCGCTCGACCAGATTGGCGCGGAGATCGCCGGGACGATATAGCGCATGGATATCCTCTCGATCCTCGGTATTCTGGTCGCCCTCGGCGGCATCGTGGGCGGCAACGCCCTCGAAGGCGGTCACATCGACTCGCTGCTGCAGTTGACCGCGTTGATCATCCTCTCCGGCGGTACCTTCGGTGCGACCATGGTGCAGTTCCCGCTGCCGGTCTTCCTGCAGGCCTTGAAGAAGCTCTCCTGGGTCTTCTTTCCGCCCAAGCTGAACCCCAAGGAGGCGATCGAGAAGATCGTTCAGTGGAGCAACATCGCCCGCAAGGAGGGGCTGCTGGGTCTAGAGACCATCGCCGAGAACGAGCCTGACATGTTCGCCCGCAAGGGGCTGCAGCTGCTGGTGGACGGCAGCGAGCCGGAGGCGATCCGCAACATTCTCGAGGTGGACCTGGATACCCGCGAGCACCACGACACCCAGGCGGCCAAGGTCTGGGAGAGCGCCGGCGGCTATTCGCCGACCATCGGCATCATCGGCGCCGTGCTCGGCCTGATTCACGTGATGAACAACCTGGCCGATCCGAGCAAGCTCGGCGGCGGCATCGCCACCGCCTTCGTCGCCACCATCTACGGTCTGGTGATGGCCAACATCTTTTTCCTGCCCATGTCGAACAAATTGAAGGGCGTGATCCACGGCCAGACCAAGTTCCGCGAGATGATCATCGAGGGGATCATCTCCATCGCCGAGGGCGAGAACCCGCGCAACATCGAAACCAAGCTCCAGGGCTACGTGCACTGAGGTGCGCTGGAGGATGATGCTCGATGGCCCGCAAAAAGAAACACGAAGAGCATGAGAACCACGAGCGTTGGCTGGTCTCCTATGCCGACTTCATCACCCTGTTGTTCGCCTTCTTCGTGGTGATGTACTCCATCTCCTCGGTCAACGAGGGCAAGTACCGCGTGCTCTCGGACGCCCTGATCTCCTCCTTCCGCTCCCCGGACAAGTCCATGGAACCGGTCCAGGTGGGGCGGATCGCGCGCACCGCGCAGAACGTGCAGTTCCGCACCGAGGACACCAGCCAGGTGGTGATGACGCCGAACCTGCCGCTGCCGCCACGGCCCCCGGAGCAACACAAAAAGGGCGCGGCCGAGGGGATCAAGGCGCCGGGCAAGGGCAAGGCCAGCAGTGAGGAGAAGGCGATGGGCGAGATCTCCAAGGAGATCGCCCAGAGCATGGCGCCGCTGATCAAGCAGGACCTGATCTCGATCCGCAGCACCAAGCAGTGGATCGAGGTGGAGATGAAGGCGGACGTGCTGTTCGCCAGCGGCAGCGCGCGTCTGGCCATGCAGTCCCTGCCGATCCTCGAGCGGCTGGCCAACATCCTGCGCCCCTTTCCCAATCCGATCCGCATCGAGGGTTACACCGACAACGTGCCGATCAACACTGCGGTCTATCCCTCGAACTGGGAGCTCTCCGCCGCCCGGGCGGCGAGTGTGGTGCACCTGTTCTCGGAATTCGAGATCGCGCCCCAGCGCATGGTCGCGGTGGGCTACGGCCAGTACCGGCCCATCGCCAGCAACGACACCCCGGAGGGACGCCGCACCAACCGGCGCGTGGTACTGGTAATCAGCGCCGGAAACCAGCAGCGGCAGGAGGCGAAGGCCACGCCGGAGAAGAAGGCGGAGACGGTGCAGCAGGAGCTGCGGCAGGAATTGAAGTCGCCGGCCGGGAAGAGCGCGCCGACGGCGCCCGCGGCCGAGCCGGCCAAGCAGGCGCCCGCCGCCCCAGCGAAGCCGGCGGGCAGCGAGGAGATGGGGCCGGTGGTGCCCATGGTGCCCCAGACGCCCCAGGTTTCCGCGCCAGGCGGCCCCGCTATACTGAAAAAACAGGCCGGACCCGAAGCGGTTGCGCCGCCGCCGCCGTTCCTGTTGGAACCGCCGATCAGGCTGCCGCCGGTGATTCCCCAGGTTCAGCCCAAAAATGGCCAAAAGTCGAATGGTCAAGAGTCCACTGGGAGTGGCACGCGATGAAGGTATGGGCGATCGCCAACCAGAAAGGTGGCGTGGGCAAGACCACCACCACGGTGACCCTGGCTGGGCTGCTGGCGGCCAAGGGCCACGAGGTGCTGTTGCTCGACCTTGATCCCCACGGCTCGCTCACCTCCTATTTCGGCTACGACCCCGACAGTGTGGAGCAGGGCGCCTACAGCCTCTGGCAGCAGGGCGAGGGTGAGGTCGCCGACCCCGCGCGTCTGGTCCGCAAGACCCGTTTTCCACGTATCTCGGTAATGCCGGCGAGCATGGCCCTGGCCACCCTCGACCGACAGCTGGGCAAGCAGGGTGGCATGGGCCTGGTGGTGGGCAAGGCGCTCAAGGCCCTGGAGGGGCGCTACGCCTACGTGCTGATCGACTGCCCGCCGATGCTCGGCGTGCTGATGGTCAACGCCCTGGCAGCCTGCCAGCGGCTGCTGATCCCGGTGCAGACCGAATTCCTCGCCCTCAAGGGCCTGGAACGCATGCTCAACACCCTCAACATGATCGCCCGCTCACGCCGGCAGCCCCTCGAATACGTCATCGTGCCGACCCTGTTCGACCGCCGCACGCGGGCCTCGATCGAGGCCCTGCGCAACCTGCACCAGCGCTTCAAGGCCAACCTGTGGCCGTCGGTGGTGCCGATTGACACCCGCTTTCGCGAGGCGAGCCGGGTCGGCGTGCCGTTGCCGCTGGTGGATCCTGGGGCCCGCGGCGTGCGCGCCTACCAGGGGCTGCTGGAGTACCTGGAGGGCTATGACAGCGTCGACGAGGTGGCGGCGCGATGAGCGGCAAGGGTCACGATCCGAATGCCGCGCTGGCCGCGGAGCAGCGGGCGCTGGGCGACTATTTCGATGCCTTGCTGAGCGAGCAGGAGCCGGAGACCCCGCACCTGCGGCCGGTCGCCAACCGGCCGGCGCCCCTGTTGGACATGCCGGTGCTGCGGCAGATCCCGGTGGCACCGCCGCCCGAGGTGCAGACCGAGATCAAGGTCGAGGTTGCCGCCGAGACGGCCGCGGCGCCGGCCCGGCCGGAATGGGCGGAGGTGCCGTTCCAGTGCCTGCTGTTCCACGTGGCCGGGCTGAACTTGGCGGTGCCGCTGTCCCGCCTCAACGGGGTCATCCCGTGGCCGGAGAACGTCACCCCCATGCCGGGACATGCGGCCCACTTCCTGGGCCTGGTGGAGCACCAGGAGCGGAAGGTGCGCCTGATCGACACCGCGGCGGTGGTGATGCCGCCGGAGCGGCTGACGGCGCAGCAGCGCCACTACGGCAAGGTGATCCTGATCGGCGAGGGGCGCTGGGGCCTGGCCTGCGACGATGTCGGCGAGGTGGTGACCCTGGATCCGGATGGGGTACGCTGGCGCTCGGCCCAGGGGCGGCGGCAGTGGCTGGCGGGCACGGTGGTGGAGCACATGTGTGCCCTGCTCGACACCGATGCCATGGCCGAACGGCTGCAAAGCGGCGACTACGACGATTGAGGCCCGCACGGGCTTGCCTGGCATGTTTCATGCTTCTTCCTATGGCTAGAAGCGCAGGCGACGAATGCTTGGCGCACCGCGTGCCAGGACATCGCAGACGACAACGAAAAGCGCTGAGGTTCGAGAAATGAACGATATCGTGAAGAGCGCCGGCAACGACCAGATCCTGCAGTGGGTGACCTTTCACCTCGACAACGAGACCTACGGCATCAACGTGAT
>CAZMMH010000253.1:0-4086 GCA_964567315.1 uncultured Gammaproteobacteria bacterium | reverse complement strand
CCTTTTCTTTTGTCGTATCGTCGGATTCGAACCTCCGACGTAATCAAGACAGCGTGTGTTGATGCGCGCCGTCCATGGCCGCGCACCCTGCGGGCGCACTGTGTGCGTCCCGATTCGCTCCCGGCGAATCGGTCGACGGCCGCGCAGCCGCCGTCAGGCGGCAGTCCCGGGGTAGTGGTCCGCAAAGGCGTCGATGAATTGGCCGAATTCCTCCTGCGGCAGGGCGTTGATACCGGCGGCCGCCTGGCGCCCGCCACCGGTGGGAAAGCGGCGGCAGAGTTCGTCGGCGCCGGTCTTGTTGTTCGACGGCGCGCGCACGCTGACCCGGTAGCTGCCATCGGGCATCACCGAGAGCAGGGCGTGGGCGCGCGCGGGGAAACGGCGCGCCAGGTCGTTGCCGAAGACCCCGGCCACCCGCCGGCTCCACGGCGCGTCGGGGAGCAGAAAGACGGCGCCGCCGGCACTCTCCACCTCCGGTTTCAGTGCCTCCGTCTCGGCCATGTCCGCCTGGTAGCCCGCGCGCAGGGTGGCGTAGGCGGGTTCGTTGGCGACGAAGTCGAAGGGGTCCGCGTATCCGCTCACGCTGCGGTAGAGGGCGTCCGGGGCGAAAAACAGGTCCTCCAGCTTGCTGCCGTAGCCGTTGTAATTGAGGCAGGTGCCCAACTCGGCGAGCAGGGTCAGTTGCTTGTCGTCCAGCCCCAACGGTTCGGCGGCGCGGGTGGCCGCCGCGTGGAGGTTGTCGCCGAAGGCGGCCACCACCGCCCAGGGGCGGAAGCGCCCGCCGAGGCTGGCGTCCACCAGCAGGCTGGAGCAGACCTCCGGGGCGGTGTCGATGTGCGCCTCCAGCGCCGGGTGGTCGGGAATCTCGCCGGCGAAGTGGTGATCGAAGTAACGCACCCGCGCGCCGGCCGCCAGCAGCCGTACGAGGTCGTCGCGGTTCTTGTCCAGGGAGACGTCGAGCACGGTGACCTCGTCGCCTTCACCCGCCTCCACGCGGCGCAGGAGGTCGATCTCCCGTTTGACCCCGGTGACCAGGGTGCTCTCGGCCGGTTCGGCCAGGCGCAGTTGGTGCAGGGCACAGATGCCGTCGGCATCGCCGTTGAAGACGTCGTAGCGGGCCATTCCTTGCTCCGGATCGGGTGGCGAAACACGCATGATACCAGCTCGGCGTGACCTTCCCGCGGTGCCCCGGCCCCGCGCAGTGCGCGTGGTACCATCGGTTCCGCCCGCGCCGAAGGAGAGTCCACCCTTGCCACGACCGCCGTCCACCTCACCATCGCCGTCCGTCGCGGTGGACGCGGTGCCGCTGTTGCTGGCGCTGGCCGACCTGAACGACTTTCCCGCCGATTTCGCGCCGGCACTGGCACCTGCCGAGACGGCCCGCGCCCGTACCTTCACCCATGCCCCCCGGCGCCGGCAGTACGCCGTCGGCCGCTGGCTGTTGCGCGTCCTGTTGCGCGAGGCGGGTTTCGACGGCGGGGCGACGATCAGTGCCGAAGGACGGCCCGCGGGACCGGCCGGTTCGCCCTTCGCCCTGGCGCTGAGCCACAGCCGGGATTGGGTCGCGGCCGCTCTCGGGCCGCAGCCGTGGCTGGGCATCGACCTCGAACTGGCCCGCACCGGCACCCACCCGGCGGCGCTTGCGCGGCGTTATTTCGCGCCGGACGAGGCGGCGTGGGTCGGCGATTCCACGGACCGTTTCCTGCGCCTCTGGACCCACAAGGAGGCGTGGCTCAAGGCGGCCGGCTGCGGCATCGCCGGTGGCCTGCAGCGCTTCATTCTCGTACCGGGGGGTGGCGGGCCGCGGGCGGCCGCCGACCGCGCCGGCCAGCTTCGCGCGTGGCCGTGGGAGGGGGGCTGGCTTACCCTGGTGACCGGGGCGGCGACCCCCGTACCCCAAATGTTTCGCTGGCGCGTCGATGGCGGCACGCCGCTGTCCCTTCCGCCGGCCTGCGACATGCCCGTGGAGGCGCGGGCCGACGACGTGCCGGCGTCACGGTAGAATGGGTACGGACCGCACCCACGCGGCCGACCACGGACCCCCGATGCACGACTCCGACCGGCACGACCTCGATCCCAATGACTGGCAGGCGTTGCGCGCCCAGGGCCACCGGATGCTCGACGATATGTGCGACTACCTCGAGCGGTTGCGGGCGCGCCCGGTGTGGCAGCCGATCCCGGACGCGGTGCGCGCGCGCTACAGCGAGTCACTGCCGCGCGAGGGCCACGACATCGTCGCGGTTCACCGCCGTTTCATGGACGAGATCCTCCCCTATGCCGTGGGCAACGCCCATCCCGGTTTCATGGGCTGGGTCCACGGCGGCGGCACGCCGGTGGGGATGCTGGCGGAGATGCTGGCCGCGGGTCTCAACGCCAACCTCGGCGGCCGCGACCAGATGCCGGTGGAGGTGGAGCGGCAGATCGTCCGCTGGATGGCCGAGCTGTTCGGCTTCCCGGACAGCGCCAGCGGCCTGTTCGTGACCGGGACCTCCATGGCCAACCTCATCGGCCTGCTGGTGGCGCGCACCGCCGCCCTCGGCGGCGGCGTGCGGCGCGAGGGCATCGGGGCGGGCCGGCTCGCCGCCTACACCTCCGCCAGCGCCCACAGCTGCATCGCCCAGGCGATGGATCTCTCCGGCATCGGCACCGATGCCCTGCGGATCATCCCGACCGACGCCGATCACCGCTTGGATCTGGCAGCCCTGGAGGCGGCGATAGTCGCCGACCGTGCCGCCGGCCTTCGGCCGTTCTTCGTCGCCGCCACCGCCGGCACCGTGGACGTGGGCGCCATCGACGATCTCGCCGCCATCCACGCCATTGCCGAGCGGGAGGGGCTCTGGTTCCATGTCGACGGCGCCTTTGGCGCATTGGGCATGCTGGCGCCGGAGATCGCCCCGCGACTGGCGGGTATCGAGCAGGCCGACTCCATCGCCTTCGATTTCCACAAGTGGGCCCAGGTCCCCTACGACGCCGGCTTCATCCTCGTGCGCGACGGCACCTGCCACCAGGAGACCTTCGCCAGCCCCGCCGCCTACCTCGCCCGCGAGACCCGCGGGCTGGCCGGCGGCTCGCCCTGGCCGTGCGATTTCGGGCCCGATCTCTCGCGCAGCTTTCGCGCGCTGAAGACCTGGTTCACCCTGCAGGTCTACGGCACGGAGCGGCTGGGCCGGGCCATCGCCGGCACCTGCGCGGTGGCCCGCCACCTCGGCGAGCGGGTGGCCGCCGAGCCGCGTCTCGAACTGCTGGCGCCGGTGTCGCTGAACATCGTCTGTTTCCGTTACCGCTGCGACGATCCCGACCGGGTGAACGACGCCATCGTCACCCGCCTGCACGAGGCGGGCATCGCCGCGCCGTCCACCACCACCCTCGATGGTCGCCGTGCGATCCGCGCCGCCATCGTCAATCACCGTACGGTGCCGAGCGACGTCGATGCCTTGGTCGAGGCGACCCTGGCCTTCGGCGCTGAGCTGTGCGGTCAACCCGGAGAACACCCATGAGCCAGCCCGAAGCCGACATGCCGCCCCTCATGGGCCTCGCCCGCCTCATGCGCATGGCCTTCGAGGGGCAGGACCTCGGCCCCCTGGCCGGCGAACTGATCCAGCGCGCCCAGGCCAATCCCGCGGACGCCAACGCCCTGATGGACCTGGCCACGGTGCTGGAACTCAACTTCAAGCCCGACATCGCCGTGGCGACCCAGGCCCAGGCGCTGCAGATGCAGCCGCTCTACCAGCTGCCGGCAACCGGCGAGACGCGGCTGCGGCTGCTCGCCCTGATGGCCCCCGGCGACCTCACCACCAACGCGCCGCTCTCCTTCCTGCTGGAGGACTCGGACGTCTCCCTGGACATGCTCTATGTGGGCGCGGGTGTCGCCACCGCGCAGGCCCTGCCCGACCATGACGTGTTGTTCGTGGCCGCCGGCGAGTCGGAGGCGACCCACGGCCTGCTGGAGGAACTGCTGCCGGTGATCGAGACCTGGCCGCGACCGGTGCTCAACATGCCGGCGCGGATCATGCGCACCTCCCGCGACGGCGCCCACGCCCTGCTGCACGACGCACCCGGCGTCGTCATGCCGGCCGCGGCGCGGGT
>CAZMMH010000252.1:0-4095 GCA_964567315.1 uncultured Gammaproteobacteria bacterium | reverse complement strand
ACCCGCAGCTTGGTGTTGGACATCTCGTCGGCCAGGATCTCCATCATGCCGTTGACCGCGAACTTGGAGACGCCGTAGGCGCCCCAGTAGGCGCGGGCCTTCCGGGTTACCTGATCCGAGACGAACAGCACCCGCGGGTCCTGCGCCTTGAGCAGCAGCGGAATGCAGGCGCGGGTGAGAACGAAGGTCGCGTTGACGTTGATCTGGAACACCCGGTACCACAGCTCGATGTCGAACTGCTGGAACGGCATCAGCGCCCCCAGCATGGCGGCGTTGTTCAGCAGGCCGTCGAGGCGGCCGAATTCGGATTCGATCACCGCCGCCAACTCCTCGTAATCCTTGGCCGCCGCCCCCTCCAGGTTCATCGGGTAGATCGCCGGTTGCGGCCCGCCCGCGGCGACGATGGCGTCGTAGACGGCCTCCAGTTTGGGCGTGGTGCGGCCGAGCAGGATCACCGTGGCGCCGTGGGCGGCACAGCTCTCGGCGGCGGCGCGTCCGATGCCGTCGCCGGCTCCGGTGACGAGAATGACGCGGTCGGCAAGCAGGTCGGGGTCGGGTCGGTAATCTCGCATCAAGGGCTTCCTGTCTCCGGTAGGGGGCTGGTCTGGCGCAGGCTGAGAATTTCGCGCGCACATTGTAGCCCACTGCGCAGGGCCCCTTCGAGTGTCGCGGGCAGTCCGGTGGCAGTGTAGTCGCCGGCCAGCCATAGCCCCTGGACCGCGGTCTGCATGGCGGGGCGCCGGGCGTCGACGTCGGGACGGGCGAGAAAGGTCGCCCGCTTCTCGCGCACCACCAGGTGGGCATGGGGCGCCGGCCATTCGGGATAGAGCCGGCCCAGCTCGCGGGCCACGTGGCGGGCCAGACCGTCGTTGTCCATGGCGGCGTGCAGGCCGCCGCCGCTGATTACCGCGCCCATGATTCCGGCCTGGTCGCATACCCGCCGGTCGAAGATCCACTGGCTGATGCCGTCGAGCAGGCCGATCAGCGGCCGCGGCAGGCGGCAGTGGGGCGGATAGGCAAGGTAGACGGTGCAGATGGGCGAAAAGCGCAGGCCGGCCAGCTGCGCGGCCTGGGCGAACAGCGGCGGATGGGGATCCAGCAGTTGCTGCGCGGCGCGCGGGCCGACCGCCAGGATGACCCGTTCGGCCGGGAGCTGTTCGTCGTCCACGACCACGCCGGTGATCCGGTCTCCGTGCAGGATCAGGCGCTGCACCCGGCGCCCGAGCTGAACGCGGCCGCCGTGCCGTTCGATGAAGTCGACCGCCGGCTCCGGCAGGGTGTGGCCGAGATCCTGACGCGGGATCAGCAGATCCGAGTTGCCGCGCGCGCCGGTGAAGGCCTCCTTGAGCACCCGCAGGAACAGGCGCGCCGAGGCCTCCTGGCTGTGGGTGTTGAGCGTGGCCAGACACAGCGGCTGCCACAGGGCCCGGCACAGGCGCGGCGACTGGCGTTGGGCGCTGAGCAGTTCCTGCACGCTGATGTCATCGCTCAGGGTAAAGCCTTCCCGGGCCAGCTGCCGCAGCATACGCAGGGCCGCCAACCGCTCGCGCAGGCTCAGGCCGCAGGCGCCGAGCAGGCCGAACAGCAGGTTGAAGGGGGCCGGCAGGGTGGCCGCGTTGAGCTGCAGCGGCCGGTCGTCCAGGGCGCGCAGGCGCAGCTCAAGGGGAATGCGCATGAACAGCCGTTCCGGCGGCAGCTCCAGCAGGCGGAGCACTTCGTCCAGGGCGCGGTAGGCGCCGATCAGCAGGTGCTGGCCGTTGTCCACCGTGTGCGCGCCGAAGCGGGTGCAGCGGGCCCGCCCGCCGACCTGGCGGGCAGACTCCAGCAGTCGCACCGGCTCGCCGGCGGCGGCCAGGGCGACGGCGGCGGCCAATCCGGCCCAGCCGCCGCCAATGATCAGGGTCTCGGTGGCAGGCTGCCGGCTCATCGCTTTCGCCGGCGGCGTTCGGCGCGAATCGTCTTCCAGGCGAGCCACAGCTTGAGCAGCGGCGGCAGCGACGTGCGCCGTTCCAGCACCCGGTAGCCGTTCTGGCCGATGCGCTCCAGCACCTTTTCGTAGATGGCCGACATCACCAGCCCGGCCCGCTGGTTGTAACGGTCTGCCTCTGGCAGCAGCGCGTGCGCCTCGCGGTAGAGGCCCCGGGCACGCTCGGCCTGGAAGGCGAACAGTTCGCGCAGCCGCGGCGAGGTTTCGGGGCCCTGCAGCTCCGCCGGTGCGACGCCGAAGCGCTCCAGTTCGTCGAGAGGGATATAGACGCGTCCGCGGCTGGCATCCTCGCGCACGTCGCGCAGGATGTTGGTGAGCTGGAAGGCAAGGCCGAGGGTCTCGGCGTAGCGGCGCGTGTGCCGGTCCTGGTAGCCGAAGATCTCCGCCGCCAGCAGGCCGACCACGCCGGCCACACGGTGGCAGTAGAGCTTGAGCTCGCGGTAGCTGGGATAGCTGCTCTGGTCCAGATCCATCTGCATGCCGTCGACGATCTCCAGCAGCTGCTCCTGGGGCAGATCGAAGGCCTCGACCACCGGCCGCAGGGCGTGGCCCACCGGGTGCTCGGGGATCCCGGCGTAGATCCGCGCCAGTTCGTCGCGCCACCAGGCCAGCTTCTGCCGGGCAATGAACTCGTCGCGGCACTCGTCGACCACGTCGTCCACTTCGCGGCAGAAGGCGTACAGGGCGGTGATCGCGCGGCGCCGCTCCGGCGGCAGGAACAGGAAACTGTAGTAGAAGCTCGAGCCGCTGCGCGCGGCCTTTTGCTGACAATAGTCGTCGGGGGTCATGGGGGAGGCGTCCAGCTCGCGCCGATGATGCCGCAGCCGGGCCCGGACCACAACCGCGCAGCCATGGGGGCTACCTCCGGCGCCGTGGCCACAAGGCGCGGCGCAGGATTCCGAGGCGGTCGCGGCCGTTGAGTCGCGGCCGCTCGAATGGATTGCGGCGCTGGCGCAGGGAATGCAGCGTGGTGACGCCGCCCTCGCAGATCATGCGGAGCTCCAGGCCGATGCGCCCCTTGAGGGTGACGCCCAACGGACAGCCGGCGCGCAGCAGGCGTTCGGCGCGGTCCAGCTGCAGGTTGATCAGCGAGGGCAGGCGTAGGGCGGCGCGTCGCTCGTGCAGGTGCTCGGCGGTGACGCCGAAGCGCTGCATTTCGTCCTCGGGCAGGTAGATGCGGTCATTTTCCTCCGCGTCCTGGGCGATGTCCTGCATGAAGTTGATCAGCTGCAGGGCGCTGCAGATGCCGTCGGCGAGGGCGCAGTTGCGCTCACTGGCGGCCCCGTACAGATGTAGCAGCAGGCGGCCGATCGGATTGGCCGAGCGGCGGCAGTAGTCCATCACCTCGCCGAAGTCCGCGTAGCGGCGCTTTTCCACGTCCTGGCGGAAGGCCGAAAGCAGATCGTGGAAGTAGCGCAGGGGCAAGGCGTAGCGCTCGACCGCAGCGGCCAGGGCCAGGAACATCGGCTCGTCCGGTGGCTCGCCCCGTTCCAGGGCGTCGAGTCCGGCGGCCAGCTGGTCGAGGTGGGCGTAGCGCTCGGCGGGAGTCAGATCGCCTTCGTCGGCGTAGTCGTCGGCGGTGCGCGCAAACAGGTAGACGGCCGCCACCGGCCCGCGCAGGCGCCACGGCAGCAGCAGCGATGCGACCGGGAAGTTCTCGTAGTGGCTGCGCGCCCGGCGCAGGCAAAAGGCATAGGCGCGGCGGATGTCGCTGCGTTTCACGCCTCGCCCTCGTCCGCTTCCTCTTCCCCGGCGAGGTTCTGTACCTGGCGTGCGCCCACTTCCACCTGGGCGGTCTCGGCCAGCTCCTTGTCGGCGTGGATGCCGAGTTCGGTGAACTTGCGTGCACCGGGCAGGATGCGGCTGTCGAAGGAGCCCACCGCCCGGTTGAAGTGGCTGACACTGTTTTCCAGGCTGCGGCCCAGTTTGGCGAGGTAGTCGCCGAAGGTGCTGAGACGTCCGTACATCTCCTCGCCGACCCGGCGGATCTCCTCGGCGTTGGCCGTCAATGCCTCCTGGCGCCAGCCGAAGGCCACCGCCCGCAGCAGGGCCACCAGGCTGGTGGGGGTGGCGAGGATGACCCGCTCCGCCAGGGCGTCCTCGATCAG
>CAZMMH010000251.1:0-4101 GCA_964567315.1 uncultured Gammaproteobacteria bacterium | reverse complement strand
GCGTCGTCGCCGAACAGGTAGGAGGCGCCGCCCTTGATCACCTTGATCGATTCGATGTCGTCCATGTCGATGTTGACCCGGCCGGTACGCTCGAACACCGGCACGCCGTCGATGACCACCGCGACGCCGGGCTTCTCGCCCATGTAGACCTGGTTCTCGACGCCGCGGATGTGGATCTTGATCGAGTCGCCGCTCTCCACCTCGGTGGTGATGCCGGGAATGCCCTGCAGCAGCTGCTGCACGTTCTCGGTATGGGCGGCATCGACCGTGCTGCCGCTGATGGCGCCGATGTTGGAGGGTTCGTCGCGCTTGGCCTCGAAGCGGTCGTCGATGGTGGTCGATTCGACGGTGATGGTGCCGAGCTCCTCGGCCTGGGTGTGGGCGGCCGCGAGGCCGAGCAGGCAGGCGGCCGCGAGATGGGCCGGGGTGGGGCGTGTCATCGTCTCTCCTTCCAACCGCACCGGAGGGTGGCGCGGTACTGCGGGTTGGGTGCGGCGCGAGAAGGAGCAGAATGCGTGCCACCGGCTAGGTGGGTGTTTTCACGTAATTTTTGCGTAACAGACGTGGAGAAATTTGCGGCAAATGGCCCAGTGTTGCGGCAAACGGCGCGGTTTCGATCGGGTGACCGCGCGGCCCGCGCGAAGGAAAATCCAGTTCACTGCGCCACCGAGGCCACAGAGAAAAACATCCGTGCGAGTCGGCGACTGCAGGCGGGGCGGCATTGCAGCATCTGTCGCCGGGCCAGCTCACCACTCTCTGTGATCTCCGTGACCTCTGTGGCGAATGGACTTCGAATCGCCGCGTGTGCGTGTCCGATGCCTCAGTCGACCAGACGGAAGCGGAGGGTGAAGTGGATGTCGAGGCGGTTGCCGATCCCCGGCGGCAGCGGCGGCAGGGGTTCGGCGTGGCGCACCGCGTCGCAGGCGGCCGAATCGAACGGCCGCCGGCCACTGCAGTCGAGGGCGGCCACCTGGCCGTTGCCGCGCACGGTGAAGGCGACCTTGGCCGCGCCCTCCAGGCCGCGCCGGCGGGCAACCGGCGGGTAGCTCTTGTGGCGGTCGATCAGCCGCGACAGCGCCTCCAGATAGCTGGCCTTGCGCGCCGCCAGCTCGTCCGCGCTGGGGGCGGGCGGGGCGCTGGGCTGTACCGCGCTGAGTGCCACCGGCGGTGGCGCGGGTGTCGCGGCGGCGGGCGGTGCCGGCTCCACCTGCGCTTGCACGGGCGGTGGCTCCACCTGTGCCGGTGGCGCGGGTTCCGGTTCGGGCGGCGGCGTCGGTTTCACCGGCACCGGCACCGGCAGCGGCACGGGGGCGGGGCGCGGCGTCCGCGCCGCAACCACCCGCGGGCGCTTCGCCGGCCTGGGCCTGACGACCGGTTTCCGCCTGGGCGCCGCCTTGGCTTTGGGCGGGGGTTTCGGGGCCGGCTCGGCCTTGGCGACCGGCGGGGTCTGGGGCCTGGCCGGCGCGGGGGTCGCGCGTGGCGGCGCCGGCATCCGCAGCTTCACCCGGATCACGCTGGGTTGCTCCGCCGCGCGCTCCGCGGGCCACAGGTCGTCGCGCAGATACAGCACCGCCGCCCCGTGGACCACGAGCGAGGCGATCAGCGGGAACAGCAGGCGACGGGAGTGGCGGGTTTCGAGCATGCGGCGACGTGAGCAGTTTTCATGCCAGCAGAACCGCACAGTCTAACGCAGCGGGCGGCGTCACCGTTACTGGCGGACCTGTGGGAGCGGGTGCCGAGAGCCTGGGGCTCGCGGAGTGATTAGTGTTGAGTTCTTGGTGCTTAGTTGAGGAACCGGCCGTTGGCCGGCGGCTTCTTCGCAAAAAAGGTCTTCGCGGATTTCCGGGGAAGCGCTTCCCGATGGGGTGGGGCGCGGGTCGAAAAGCTGCAGTCAGTACTGCGGCACTTGCGACCGTCGCCGGGTGGTTTCGACCGCCTCAGCGCTGATGTTTCGCTCAATGCCCGTCATGCGGTCGACCCCCATTCTTTGTGCGGACAAAGAAAGGGGGTCGCCCGCTTACCGGGCGTCAACTAGAAACCGAGGCGTCTCAGCGGGCGAAATGACTGCGACACCGGTAACAACCGGTCCCTCCGTGCCCCCCCGAAAATGTGTGTAGGGCCAAAAAAGCCGGCCGCAGGCCACATCAACTAAGCACTGAACACCAACCACTCAACACCGCCTTCTCATCAGCGCCGGCGGCGGCGCAGCCAGATGCCCAGGCCGCCGCCGAGCAGGGCCAGGGGCACGCCGAAGAGGAAGCCGAAGCCGATCACCGCGCTGGCGGTGCGCGACAGCTCCAGGTGGGTGTCGGGCGCGGTCTTGGCCCGAATGGCGATCAGCTTGTCGTCGTGGCCCAGCCACTCGAACACCGCCAGGCCCAGATCCATGTTGCCGCCGTTGCCGAGGAAGGCGTTGCTGAGGAAGTCGCCGTCGCCGATCACCACGGCACGCTGCTGCACCTCCTTCTCCTTGCCGTCCTTGTCGGTGACCTGGCGGTCGCGGGTCAGGGCCAGGCCGATGTCGAACGGCCCCAGGCGTTCACCCTGGTCGGGGTTGCGCTGGATTGCCCCCGCCAGCTTGCCGGTCTCGTTCCAGGCGTTGGGCAGGGTGGTGAGGAACGGGCGTTGGTGCCAGCCGCTGCCCTCCTCGCGCTGCAGGCCGGCCGCCAGGGGGAACAGCGTGGTCAGGTTGAAACCCTGGGTGATGGCCTGGTTGGGGTAGTCGCCGATCAGGGTGTAGGTGGGACTGATCTGGTTGAGCAGGGCGTTGGGGTCGACCAGGGTGCCGGGCACCACGCTCACCCCGAGTTCGTCGCCGATCGCCTCCATGCCGTGCTGGTTGCCCGGGTCCGTCAGCCAGAGCAGGTTGCCGCCATGCTTCAGCCAGGTGCGGATGATCTTTATCTCGCCCGGCAGCAGGTCCACCTGGGGCCCGGCGATCACCAGGATCGAGGTGTTGTCGGGAATGCGCGGGGTCTTGGCCAGGTTTACCGGCTCCAGCTTGAAGCCCTTGCGTTCCAGGTCCTCACCGAAGTGGCCGAGGTCGGCGTTCTTCTGTCCGCGCAGGTCACGCTCGCCATGGCCCACGAGGTAGGCGACCCAGCGCTCGCCGTTGCGCGCCAGCCGGCGCAGGGCGTTGGTCATGTTCTGTTCGCTGAGCTGGTGCAGGGTCTCCTCGCGGCCGTGATAGTGGAGCACCAGGGCGCCGTTGCCGACGTTGAGCTCCCGTGCCTGCTGCGGCTCGAGGTCCGGGTTGATGTAGCTGACCTGCAGGTCGGACTTGTAACGCTGGTAGCGGGCGAGGAAGGTCTTGATCTGTTCGCGCAGGGCCTTGTCGTCGCGGGCGAACACCGTGACCTTGACCGGGCCGTCGAGGGCGGCGAGCAGTTCGCGGCTGGCGCTGGAGAGGGTGTTGCGGCCACCGGCGGTCCAGTCGGACTGGAAGTGGTAGCGGGTGCTGAGGTAGCCGAGCAGGCCGATCACACCGAGGAACAGGGCGATGAACAGCCAGGACTGGAGGCGCGCCAGGCGCCGGGTGTTGGAACTCTTCATGGCGGGCTATCCGTGCGGCAGCCGTTCGGCGTCGAGGCGGCGGACGCTGAGGCCGAGGAAGGCGGCGATGAACAGCAGGTAGTAGAGCACGTCGCTGCTGTCGACCATGCCCTGGAGCAGGGCCTGCTGGTGGCGCAGCAGCGAGAGGTAGGCAAACAGGCTGCTGAAGCGGTCGCCGCCCTGGCCGCTGTTGTCGATGATCCACAGCAACAGGAGCAGGCCGAAGGTGCTGATCGCCGCCACCACCGGCTGGGCGGTGAGGGTGGAGAGGAACAGGCCGGCGGCGGCGAAGGCGGCCACCAGCAGGGCCAGGCCGAGCACCTCGGCGGCCAGCATGCCGAGATCGAGGGAGGTGCCGGCGGAGAGCGACAGCGGCATCGCTGCCGTGAGCAGCACCATCAGCAGCAGGAAGCCGAGCAGGCCGAAGTACTTGCCCAGCACGATCTCGCTCATGGAGGCGGGCGCCGAGAGCAGCAGGGAGAGGGTGCGTGCGCGGCGCTCCTCGGCCACCAGGCGCATGGTCAGCAGCGGCACCACCAGCAGCATCAC
>CAZMMH010000250.1:0-4127 GCA_964567315.1 uncultured Gammaproteobacteria bacterium | reverse complement strand
CTATCCCACCTCGTACATCAAGTCCAAGGGGCTGGGCAAGGCCTGCGCCCTGATCACCGACGGCCGTTTCTCCGGTGGCACGTCCGGCCTCTCCATCGGCCACGCCTCGCCCGAGGCGGCCGAGGGCGGTGCCATCGGCCTGGTGGAAGAGGGTGACACCATCGAGATCGACATCCCCAACCGCTCGATCCGCGTGCTGCTCTCCGACGAGGAACTGGCGGCCCGGCGGGTGGCAATGGAGGCCCGTGGCGCCGATGCCTGGAAGCCGCGGAACCGCCAGCGCCCGGTCAGTGCGGCGCTGCGCGCCTATGCCGCAATGACCACCTCGGCCGCCCGTGGCGCGGTGCGCGACGTCAGCCAGCTGGAACGCGGCGGTCGTTGACGGGATCGCGCGGGCCGGCGCGCTTATGTGAGAGAATCCCGGCAACGCCCGTCGCCGCAGCGGCACGGCTGCGGTTCGGGTGAGCGTGTGTCCAGGGAAGGCGGGTCCGCCAGGGTCGAGACGAGAGCAACGGGGAAGGGGGGAGCATGGATTTTCGCAAGGCACTGATCGCGGGGGTGCTGGCATTCGGCCTCGGCGCATCCGGGACGGCCTATGCGGCCCTGGACATGGGTCAGCTCGCGCGGCTGGTCAATCGTGGCCAGAGTGAGCAGGCCTATCAGCTGGCGGCACGCAATCGCGACCGGCACGAGGGCGATCCGGCCTTCGACTACCTCTACGGCATCGCGGCCATCGACAGCGGCCATTACGGCGAGGGGATCTTCGCCCTGGAGCGGGTGCTGATCGTCCAGCCCGGCAACAACGCCGCACGCCTGGAGCTGGCCCGCGGCTACTTCATGGTCGGGGACGACCTGCGGGCCAAGACCCTGTTCAAGCAGGTCAGCCGGCTCAATCCGCCGTCGCGGGTGCAGTCCAACATCCAGCGCTATCTCGATGCCATCAGCGCCCGCGAGGGCCGCTACACCACCACCACCAGCGCCTACGCCGGCTTCGGCTTCGGCTACGATACCAACGTCAACGGTTCCCCCGGCGACGCCAACTTCTTCAGCCCGCTGCTCGGCTACGGCACCCTGAATGATGCTTCGACCCAGCAGCACGACTACTTCCTTTATCTGGAGGCCGGGGCCCGGGTCGATCACCCGGTGCGGCCCGGTTTCAGCCTGTTCGGCCAGATCGACGGCAACAACCGCAGCAACCGCGGCTGGCGCCAGTTCGACAGCGGCGTGGTCACGGCCCAGGGCGGTGCCCGCTTCCAGCGCGCCAAGGACACCTGGCGGCTCTCCGCGGTGGGCCAGCGCTACTACGTCAACCGCACCCTCTACCGCACCATGAAGGGCGCCATCGGTGACTGGACCCACCAGTTCACCCGCCAGACCAGCGTCAACGGCTCCCTCAACTGGGCCCGGCTGCAATATCCGGATCAGCCCCTGCGCGACTCCTATCAGACCACCGTCGGTTTCGGTATCACCCACCAGTACCGGAGCCGCTTCAGCCCGCTGCTGTTCGCCAGTGCCTTCCGCGGCCTGGAAAATTCGGACAACCAGAACGAGTTTGGTGGCAAGGCCGTGGCCCAGCGGGTCTTCGGCGGTGTGCGGCTCGGCGGCCAGCTGACTCTGCGCCCGGACCTGGGGCTGCAGGCCTCGGTGACCCGCCAGTACAGCGACTACGACGGCATCCAGCTGCTGTTCCTGAAACCGCGTTCCGACGTCAACTACCTGGTGGATACCGGTCTGGTTTGGCTGCCGCGCAAGCATTGGAGCGTGCGCACCGACGTCAGCTACAGCAAGAACTTGTCCAACATCACGATCTACCGCTATGACCGCTGGTTGAGCCAGGTGGGCGTGCGCTACGATTTTTGAAGCGGTCGCCGGCTCGGTTGGCGCCGCGGGAGGAGAGACGGATGGTCACGGCAATGGTTCGCAACTACGCACGGCATCTGTTGCTGCTCCTGGCGTTGTTGGCGCTGCTGCCGCCGGCCCAGGCCCTGGCGGCGGTCCAGGTGGGGCGCGTGCTGACCGCGGTCGGCAAGGTGACCGCACGGGACAGCGACGGCAAGGAGCGGGCGCTGAAACGGCGTTCGCCGGTGTTCGAGGGCGACGTGGTGACCACGGGTACGGCGGGGCGCACCCAGATCCGTTTCAAGGACAGCGCCCTGGTGGAGCTGGTGCCGGCGACCGAGTTCCGGGTGGACGCCTACCGTTACGACGGCAAGGCGGACGGCAGCGAGAACGCCGCCATGACCCTGCTCAAGGGCGGCCTGCGCACCGTCAGCGGCGTGATCGGCCACGAGCACAAGGCGAGCTACAAGATGAACACCCCGGTGGCCACCATCGGCATCCGCGGCACCTTCTATGACCTGGCGGTCACCAGCCAGGGGCTGTTCGGCGGCGTCAACAACGGCCAGATCGTGGTGACCAACGGTTCCGGCACCCACCCCTTCGGCCAGGACCAGTTCTTCCACGTGGCCGATGCCGGCAGCGCGCCCCAGGCCTTGCTCAAGCCCCCGGAGGTGCTGTTGCAGCAGCAACAATCGATGCAGCAGCAGGAGGGAGAGGAGCAGGCGGGCGATCAGCAGGGTTCGAGCGACGCTCAGGGCGACGGCAGCAGCGACAGCAGTGCGGACAGCGGTGACCAGGGCACGGGTGACACCAGCGCCAGCAGCGGCGACGGAACCACCGATACCACGGGCAGCACGGAGCAGACCGACACCACCCTGGCCGATGCCGGCACCACCACCGACGACGGTTCGCTGACCGGCGACACCGGCCTGCTCGATACCACGGCCGACACCACCACCTATCAGGCCACCTCGCAGACCACCAGCACCTCCGGCAGCGGCATCACTTCGGTCTCGGGGACGCCGCTGGGCGCCGGTTCCGCGGTCGGGGTGGCGATGCTCAATACGGACCCGGTCGACGGCGGGATCGACGCCGGCGGCGACGTGATCATCCCGGGTACCGACGGCGCCGCCCTGGTGGATACTGTGAACGGCGTGCCCAATGTGATGGTGTACGGCGAGAAGTGGGGTACCGCTACCGATTCGTGCAACCCATGCACCTTCTCCCGCGGTACCGGTACCCTCGCCGGCAACGGTCACCACGTGGACGCGACTGCCGGGTATGCGGTCGATTGGGGGCGCTGGGAAGGCGGCTATGTGATCACCGAAAACGGCGTCGAGCAGCCCCACAACGGGCCTTTCCAGTATGCCGTGGCCAATGGGGTGCTCGGCGCCAGCGACGTCAAGCCCCTCACCGGCACGGCGTATTTCTCCAACTTTCTCGGCGGCACGGGCGTGGATCAGAACGGCGGCAACGTGACTGTCCTGACCAGCTGGATCGACGTGAGTTTCGGCGACAGCCAGAGCTATGGCACGCTCAACGCCTTCAATATCGGCGTGAAGGCCTCGGATGGCCGCTACTACGAGGGGGTGCTCGGCTACTATGATCCGGTCAACCACCCCAACACCGTGGTCAACGTGCCCCTGAGCGACGTGATCGCCGGTGCCGACATCCCGATCATCGGCTGCACCGCGGCCAGCGGTACCACTTGCAGCGGCTCCACCGGCATCGATGGCGACCTGCACCTGCAGTTCCTCGGCTCCCAGGCCCAGGCCCTGCTCGCCGCCTACGGCATGCGGGTGGTGACGGTGGGTTCGCCGTCCTCCCAGGGCGTCTCCGGGCTGATAGTGCTCGGCCAGTAGCCGGGGCGAGCTCAGCCGGCCAACTGGCGGTCGATGAAGTCGCGGATGGCGTGGGCGGGCTGGGCGCCGGTGAAGCGCTCCAACTCCTCGCCGTTGCGGAAGGCGATCACGCTGGGAAAACCGCGCACCTTGTAGCGCCCGGCGACGCGCATGTTGTCGTCCACCTCCAGCTTGGCCAGGCGTACCGTGCCGTCGTATTCGGCCAGCACCCGCTCCAGCACCGGCGCCAGCACCAGGCAGGGCGAGCACCACTCGGCCCAGAAATCGACCAGGATCAGTTGGGTGTGGGAGGCCTCGAGCACCTTCTGTTCGAAGTCGTGCTCGGTCACCTCGAACGTCCGTTCGGTGGCGTGTTTCATCGTCGGGGGTTCGCGGCTCTCGGGGTCAGGCGGGTCCGCCGCACATGAGCAGTTCGAGCAGGGCCTT
>CAZMMH010000249.1:0-4147 GCA_964567315.1 uncultured Gammaproteobacteria bacterium | reverse complement strand
GGCCGCCCCTGGCACATGGATTTCTTCCACGCCTTCTACTTCGTCAGCTACATGGCCACCACCATCGGCTTCGGCGAGATCCCCCACCCCTTCAGCGACGCCCAGCGCATGTGGGCGATGCTTACGATCTACCTGACGGTGATCGCCTGGATCTACGCTATCGGCACCATCATCGGCCTGCTGCAGGACCCGGCCCTGCGTCAGGCGCGCATCGAGAACGCCTTCGCCCGCAGCGTGCGGCGGATCCGCGAGCGCTTCTACCTGGTCTGCGGTTACGGCGACACCGGCAGCCTGCTGGTGCAGGCGTTGACCGAACGCCACCGCCACGCCGTGGCCCTCGACATCGACCCCGAGCGGATCAGCGCCCTCAGCCTGGAGGACCATCCGGTCTACGTCCCGGGACTCTGCGCCGACGCGGCGCGCCCCCGCAACCTGTTGCGCGCGGGGCTGCTGTTGCCCAAGTGCGCCGGCCTGATCGCCCTGACCAACGACGACCAGGCCAATCTCTCCGTGGCCCTGGCCGGGCGTCTGCTGCGGCCGAAGCTGGAGCTGATCTGCCGCGCCCAGTCCCATGACGTGGAGGCCAATCTCGCCTCCTTCGGCACCGAACACATCATCGACCCCTTCGATGCCTTCGCCGAGCACCTGGCCATGGCGATCCATTCGCCCAGCGTCTGGCTGCTGCACGAGTGGCTCACCGGGGTGCCCAATACCCCCCCAAGCCAGCCGCTCTATCCGCCCCGGGGCAGTTGGGTGATCTGCGGCTACGGCCGTTTCGGCAAGGCGGTGGCGGCGAACCTGCGGCGCGAGGGCATCGCCACGGTGATCATCGAGGCCGAGCCCGAGCTGACCGGCTGCGAGGAGTGTCTGGTCGGCCGCGGCACCGAGTCCAAGACCCTGATCGAGGCGGGCATCCGCGACGCGGTGGGCATCGTTGCCGGCACCGACAACGATGCCAACAATCTTTCCATCATGCTGACCGCCCGCGAGCTCAACGGGCATCTGTTCTGCGTGATGCGTCAGAACAAGCGTGCCAACGACGCCCTGTTCCAGGCCATCGGCGCCGATCTCACGGTGCAGGCAAGCGAGATCCTGGCCCACGAGGTGCTGGGCCTGCTCACCTCGCCCCTACTGGCCCATTTCCTGCGCCTGGCCCGGCGCCAGAGCAACGACTGGGCCAACGAGCTGATCAGCCGCATCAGCGCGGTGACCGCCGACGTGGTGCCCGAGGTGTGGGGGACGCAGATCACCATCGATCGCGCCGCCGGCGTGCACCGGGCGCTGACCGAAGGCCATCGCATCACCGTCGGTCACCTGCAGCAGAGCCCGCGGGCCCGGGAGCAGCGCCTGCCGGTGGTCCCCCTGCTGCTGGAGCGCCACGACGAATTGACCCTGCTGCCCGAGCCGGAGACCCGCCTGCAGATCGGTGACCGCCTGCTCTTCTGCGGCGGTCGCGGTGCACCGGCGGCGATGGCCTGGAGCCTGCAGAACCACAAGGCGATCGGTTACATCCTGACCGGGCGCGAGCGGCCCGAGGGCAGCCTGTGGCGCTGGTTGGAACGGCGCCGGGCCGGGGTTGGAGGATAGGCGGGGGCGCGGCCAAAGAACGCAATGCTGTCGGGAGCGCGATCATGGCGGACGAAGAGACGGGCAATCAGGAGATCCTGTTGGTGGACGGCGAGGAGACCACCTTCGCCGAGCTGGTGGAGCACTACAAGGCGCTGGAGAGCGAACTCACGGAACTCAAGCGCGAGAACAAGAAGGGGGTGGTCAAGCGGCGCGAGGATCAGGAGCTCAAGCCCTACCAGGCCGAGCTGGTCAAGATGCAAAAGCAGCTGGAGGACGACAACCGGCGAATGGTGATCCTGTGCGAGGGGCGCGACGCCGCCGGCAAGGGCGGTACCATCCGCCGGGTCACCCGCTACATGAACCCCAAGCACTACCGGGTGGTGGCCCTGGGCAAGCCCTCCGACGTGCAGCTCAGCCAGTGGTACTTCCAGCGCTACGTGGAGAAGCTGCCCACCGGCGGTGAGATCGTGCTGTTCGACCGCTCCTGGTACAACCGCGCCATGGTCGAGCCGGTGTTCGGCTTCTGCAGCCAGGAGGAGTACGACAACTTCATGGCCGGGGTCACCGGTTTCGAGCAGGAACAGGTGCGTCAGGGCACCATCCTGCTCAAGCTTTACTTCTCGGTGACCAAGGAGGAGCAGGCGCGGCGTTTCGACCGGCGCAAGAACGACCCCCTGCGCCAGTGGAAGCTGTCGGAGGTCGACCTGCAGGCGCAACAGCACTGGGACGACTTCACCGACGCCAAGTACAAAATGCTGCGCCATACCCACACCACCACCGCGCCCTGGACCATCATCCGCTCCAACAACAAGCACCTGGCGCGGCTCAACGCGATGAAGGCGATTCTCAATGCGGTGGACTATGCCGGCCGCGATTCGGCGCTGGACTGGGTGCCCGACGCGGATATCGTCGTCTCCGGCTCGCGGGAGATCGAGATCATGGAGGCCCAGCGCATCCGCGGCGGCAAGTTCACCGACTGACTGGGCAAAACCCAAAAGATCGCCTCACGCAGAGAGGCAAAGGCGCAGAGAAGATCAAGAACCTATCTCTCGCAAAGGCCGCAAAGTGCCCAAAGAGAAATCCGCTTTCGGTCAAAGCATTTGGCGCAGGAGACGGGATAGGTTTGCAGGCCCGCGGAATCAAGCCACGGATTGGCCTTTACTTGGCGTGCTTTGCGACCTTTGCGAGAGGAACATCTCGTTGTTTTCTCCGCGCCTTTGCGTCTCTGCGTGAGGCAGGTTTCTCTTTATTTCTTGTCCGTCGGCAGGAACTCCACCCGCAGATCCACGCGGCGGTTTTCGGCACGGCCGGCGGCGCTGGTGTTGTCGGCCACGGGGCGGGTGGCGGCGTAGCTGATCGAACGCAGGCGGTCCGGGGGGAGGCCCTGGGCGATCAGGAAGCGGGTCACCGCGTTGGCCCGGGCCGCAGCCAGTTCCCAGTTCGAGTGGAAGCGCCCGCCCTGGATCGGCCGATCGTCGGTGTGGCCCTCCACCGCGATTTCGGCATCACCACCGGTGCGCAGGGTCGCGGCCAACCGGGCCAGTACCGGCCGTGCACTGTCGCGCAGCTCGGCCCGGTTGGACTCGAACAGAATGACGTCGGCGATCGCCAGGGAGACCCCATGGGGCCGGCGGATCGCCTTGACCTGGCCGCGGAAGCCCGCCTCCACCGCCTCCGCCAGCCGCGCCTCGGGCGGCTCCGCAACTGGGGCCGTGACGGATGGTGTCGCTGTGGCCGGGGTCGCGGTTGGCGTGCTCTCCGTGGCCACCTTCGGCACCGGCGTATCGCCGGTCCTCGGCGTCGCCATCGCGTTCGCGGCGCTCGTGGCCCCTTCGGCGGTCGGCATGTGGGCGCCTGCCACCGGGCTGTGCGGTGTCGGCTCTGGCATCGTCTCGTCGGCGGCGGGCATTTTCGGCGCTGCCAATTTCGGCGCGCTCGCCGGGGGCGGCGTCTCCGCGCGCAGCGGTGCCGGCCCGCTTGCGGCCTTCGCCGGTGCCGCCGCGACCTGCACGGCCGCGGGTTGGGAGCTGGGTCCCGTCTGGCGCGCGGCGAAATGGCCGAGCAACACCACCATCATGGCCAGGATCACGCTGAGCACGTCCACGTAGGTGAGCAGCCAGCCGCCATCCGGCTCCTCCGCCTCCCAGATGTGCCAGTCGTCCTCGAACCTCTTTCCGGCGTCCGCCTCGACGGTCATGGTCGCGTGTCCCGCCCGAACCTCAACGCGAGGCGATCAGCCGCAGAGCGGCCGCGGTGTTGCGCGGGTTGCGGGGCGTCTCGCGCTGTGGGCGCATCTCCTGCATCACCTCGCGAATCAGGGCCGAGTGCTGGCGATCGAACAGCATCAGCACCGCCTGCAGCTGGGCGACCCGCTGGGAGACCTGGCGCCGGCCGTGGCGGTCCAGTTTGCCTGCCAGGGGCTTGAGCACCAGGTTGGCCAGGATCAGGCCGTAGACCGTGGTGAGCATGGCGAAGCCCATGGCAGCGCCCAGGGAGCCGAGGTTGCCGGAGCCGAGGCCGAAGAGCATCTGCACCAGGCCGAGCAGGGTGCCGAGCATGCCGAAGGCGGGGGCGTAGC
>CAZMMH010000248.1:0-4148 GCA_964567315.1 uncultured Gammaproteobacteria bacterium | reverse complement strand
TCCTGAACCGCTGCCCCTAGGCCGCCCGGTCCGGCGTAGGCAGTAGGGGACAGGCCACACTTCTGTCCAAAGTTGTAGCCTGCCCCCGGTTTTTACTTGCCGAAGAGGCCTTTCAGCGCCTCACCGGCCTTCTCGGCAGCTCCCCCGGTTGTCCCTCCCAGCTGCTCTTCCATCTGGGACTTGACGGCATCGGCCGACTTGCCGAGATATTGGCCCACACCGATCTTGGTGACGGCGCTCTTCACATTGGCCAGCATCTTATCCGACACCTGCTTGGCTACCTCGGCTGGGGTGGCGCCCCCGCTCTTCTTGCCGATATCGGTCATGACGATGGGTGGCAGCTTGACCGTCTGGTCCTTGCTCAGGGCGGCGATGCGTACCTTGGCCGAGCTTCCTTCCACCACGAGCTTGCGAATGATCATCTTCAGGCCTTCGCCCTTCGCCCCATTGGATTCGGCTTGCTCTTTGCCGCCGCCACCCGCACCGAGGTTCTTTTTCAGCACATCGGTATTGGCGACGCCCGCCTTGTCGATCTCGTAGACCACGGACGGGGCGTTGACATGAATTTCGTCGATGATGATCGGATTCTTGTTAAGCGAGGCAATATCGACCTTGGTGCTGATCGAACCGAGCTCGAAGATATTCGGATCGGTGAAGCCTGGGGGGTTGGCCACGGTCAGGCCGCTGATCGTTGCCTTGCCATCCCTCAGATCGACTTTCACCGTATCGACGCGCACGGCGGTCTTCGTCGCTTCGGAGCCATAGGTCTGAATAGCCGATTTCACGATGTGGTCGAGATTCGACCAGACAAAGAGCATTACCGCAACGACGATAACAACCAGTGCGGCCAGGCCGACCAATAGCTTCTTCATCAACCACCTCCAACCGGTAGGATTCGATACTTCCCTGTAGAATACAGGACAACTGCCAGCGCGAGGCAGTATACCGATTTGTCCCCGCGCGAACCCGGGGGCAATCTCCCTAATCGACCCGCCGCGCCGGTCACCTGACTGACATCCACAAACACCGTATGTCCGTCCGCGGTTTCCGCGCCGCAAACCCAGGCAGGCAGACCTTGGCTCTTCTGTGGCACAAACAGGTGGGTGACCGCCGCTACGAGGTGCGCAGCGCCGGCAACAGCCGCCGGCTCTACACCAACGGCGTGTTCCACAGCCAATACAACCCACGCCACGCCGTGACCGGCAGTGTCTGGGACCTCCTGATGCTACCGGCGTTCTTTGCACCGCAGACGGATCGTCGCGTGCTGGTGCTGGGCGTGGGCGGCGGCGCGGTCGTCCGTCTGATCAACCGCTTCGTTGCGCCCCGGCACATCGTCGGTGTCGAGCTCGACGCCGTGCATCTGGACGTGGCACGCCGCTATTTCGAGGTGATGGCACCCAACGTCACGCTTCATCGAGCCGATGCGGTGCGCTGGGTGGAGCGGTATCGTGGCCCGCGTTTCGACATGATCGTCGACGACCTGTTCGGGGAGGCCGACGGCGAGCCATCCCGGGCGGTGGCGGCGGACAGTCGTTGGTTTGGGCGGTTGGCCGATCTCCTGACAGCGGACGGCGTCCTGGTGGCCAACTTCGATTCCCCCGCCGAGTTGCAGGCTTGCGCCTGGTGTCAGTGCGACCAGCTACGCACCCGCTTTCCCTCCGCCTTTCGCTTGATGGTGCCCAATTGCGAAAATGCGGTCGGCGCCTTCCTTGGCACATCTGCGGAGACGTCGGCGCTCCGCCGCAATCTCGCCGAGGTCCGTCTGTTGGAAAGCGCGCGCCGGGCAGGCCGACTCCGCTATCACGTCCGCCGCCTACACCCGGCGTAGAAGCACCGGCGGGAACGGCGGAATCATGCCGACCGTTTGCACGCTCGTCCGGGGACGCCCACGTCAGTGCCTTTGGGTACGGCGCCGTTTTTCCGGGTGTCGCGCCAATTCTCCCTATTTCGGCATGCGCATCCAAACGGCGTTCAGCTGCCGCGAGAGCTCCGCGCTACGGGCACTGGGCTCCCGGTAGGCGTCAATCCGATTGCGCATGGTCGCCATCAGGCCCGCCGACTGCGCCCGGGTGCGGACACAGTGCCGGGTCAGCTTCTCCATACAGACGGAAACCGTATCGCTGCCGGCGCAGCCCGCGGCCTGTTGGTCCGCGACGGAGAACGACGTGTTACCGATACAGCACCGTTGGTAAACCACACTATCCAGCTTGGCTGCACCGTCATCCCGGTAAGTGGACCGCCCTCGCCCGCCTTGTTCAGCGTGTTGCGGAACTGCGCATGAGCCGTTTGCAGGGCATCAAGCTTCGGTGCCAGCGCGGCACAGGTCGACGGTGGTGAGGCGAGCTGGGAAATACTCAGAGGCGAAGACAAGGGGGTCCCTGGCGCCGATCGCATTGGGCCGTGCGCCGGTTCGAATGACGCTGCCTGCACTGTGCCACCAGACGTGCCCGCAAGCACAAGGACGACCATAAGGATCTGCAAGGGCTTCGTGACACCTCCTGAAAGATGCCGCGTCCGATAGCGTACACGGAAGGGCGCCGGAATCCTTTCCGCACCAGATTGGATCTGGATTTACCGGTACCGAGCCTTTTGGCTGAGCGACCGGCCTTCCTGCCCCGTTTTCCCAGTCAAGTACACCGTCGCCGAAATGCCCAACCAGCCGAAAGCTTCTGGATATCGGGGTGGTGTTTGTCCTAGCCCGCCTTCCTCATGGCAGGCGCCTTGGTCTTCGCACCGTCGCCCCGCTGTTCGTCGGCCGCGGCGCTTTCGACTGCTTCCAGCAGCGCACTGTCCAACTCGGGCAGCACCGGCAGGTTGTCCGCGTCCTCGACCAGCGGCGCCAACTGTTGGTGCAGCGTCGCACACAGCGCGTGCAGATCGCGGTATTGAGTCGCCAGCCTGACCGCGCTCTCCTGTGCGGTCTGCATGTCCTTGAGTTCCTGTTCCAGCTGCCGCTTGTCCTTACGCAGCGCGGCGGCGGTCTTTTCCACCGCCTTGCGGGCGTCGGCCTCGTCCATCTTCTGCTTTTTCAGCGCCTTGAGCTTCTTCAGCACGTTGTCCGGCGTGTCGCCGAGCGCCGCATTGACGGCCTTCACCGCACGCTCCTGCTCAGCCACCCGTTCCTTGAGTTTTTTCACCTCTTTGGCGGCATTCGCGCGCTCATCGGCGACGTGCCGTTCCAGCTTCTGCATTTCAGCCAGCGTCTCGGCGCGCGCGGCTTCCGCGGCGGCCAACGTCTTTTCGACGCCAGACAGCTTCTCCTCCATGCTCGACACCGCGACCTTCGCCTGTTCCTGGGCATTCCTCACCGACACATCTGCCGCGGCGGCGCGCTTGATGGCGGTGTCGAGCGCCAGTTTGAGTTCGTCCTGCGAGCAGTCCGGATCCAGGCCCAGGGCATCGGTCGCGGCCCGCATCAACACCTGCTTGCCTATGGCAAGCTCTTTCCAAATTCTCAGCTGCATTTCTGAATCGGTTTCAGCCACACGGGTCTCCTGTTGGTGAAAATAGGTTCGAAGTTGGCGATAAATTTCGGCGGGGGCGTAATTCTATACGAAAACCATGCGCTTGCGGGCGCCGATAGCCGAATACCGCCAACCGGCCACCCTCCCGGGAGTTGCCCCCGGCACATCGATCTGCCCATCTTGGCACGGGCCGCCGCGCCCGATATCAAGGAGCGATATCATGCCCAAACCACGGAAGACCCTGGTCTCCCGTGAGGCCACGCCCTACTACCACTGCGTTTCCCGCTGCGTCCGGCGCGCCTTCCTGTGCGGAACCGATACCCGCTCCGGGCGGACCTACGAGCACCGCCGCCAATGGATTCAGGACCGCATGCGCCGGCTTGCCGAGGTGTTTGCCCTGGACCTGTGCGCCTTCGCGGTCATGTCCAATCATTACCACGTCGTGCTGCATGTCGATCGCAAATCCGCCGAGGCGTGGGACGACGAGACGGTGGTACAACGCTGGCACCGGATCTTCGCGGGAAGCGACGTCACCCGGCGTTTTCTCGCCAATCACACGCTGACTGACGCCGAGCGCCGCCTGATCGGCGACATTGCGGCCGAGTGGCGCAGCCGGCTCATGGACATCAGCTGGTACATGCGTTGCCTCAACGAGGGCATCGCCCGCCAGGCCAACCGGGAAGA
>CAZMMH010000247.1:0-4154 GCA_964567315.1 uncultured Gammaproteobacteria bacterium | reverse complement strand
TGTTGGTGCGGCGGATCGCCACGGTGACGATCTCGGCGCCGGCCGCCTCGGTGGCCAGACGGGTCTCTTCCAGGTCCTGGTACTTGCCGGTGCCGGTGAGCAGGCGCGAGCGGTACTCCCTGCCGGCGATGATCAAGGGGCTGTCTTGCAGTTGTTCTGCCATGATGCGGTCCGCTTGGTTGCGGGCGGGGCTGGTTTCAGCCGCCGCCGATGGCGTGAACGATCTCGACCCGGTCGCCGGCCTGCAGACGCTGCTCCGCATAGGCGCTGCGCGGCACGATCTCGAGGTTCAGCTCGACCGCGAGGCGGCGCCCGGCCAGGCCCATGAGCCCGATCAGTTCGGCGACGCTGGTGCCGTCGGGCAGTTCGCGGGTTTCGCCGTTGACGGTGACGTTCATCGGAGGTTTCGAACCGGGGGGGTCGGATAATCGGAAGGCGCCATTCTACACCAAAGCGACCGCGCGACTCAGGCTCAGGGAAACAGCTCGATGTCGCCACGGACCGCCTGACCTTCGCGCAGCCGGCCGGCGGCCTGCAGTTCCTCGAAGCAGGCGACCCGGTTGCGGCCGTGGCGTTTGGCATAGTAGAGCGCCGTGTCGGCGCGTGAGATCACCGCGGTGATCGGCTCCGCGACGGGCATCCGCGCCAGGCCGACGCTCACCGTGATGTGTCCGGCCAGGGGGAATTTCGTTTCGGCCACCCGCCGCCGAAAACGCTCGAGCACCTCCTTGGCCGCGCCCGGCGCCATCGAACTCAGGACCACGGCGAACTCCTCGCCGCCGTAGCGGAACAGCAGGTCGCCGTGGCGGAAGGAGTCCGCCAGCAGCCGGGCGAACCAGACCAGCACCTCGTCGCCGTAGAGATGCCCGAAGCGGTCGTTGACGCGCTTGAAGTGATCGATGTCGAGCAGGGCGAAGCTGGAGTCGCCGCCGTTCAGGTCGTCGCGGCGGCGCTGGCGGTGCATCAGCTTGTCGACCCGGTCGTCAAAGGCCTTGCGGTTGAGCAGCCTGGTGAGGGAGTCCCGTTCGCTGCGGCTGATCAGCCGGCTGAGATTCTGGTGCACCCGCATGGCGAAGTCCGCGGTCTCCCGCGCCGGCCCGGAGCAGGTGGGCAGGGTCACCAGCAGCAGGCCGCGCAGGCCCACGAATCCCGCCAGTGGATAGACCAGTTCGCAGCGTTCGCCATCCTGCGACAGGGCCGGGGCGCGGCTCTCCGCAGCCTGCATCAGGTGCGGGTGCGCCGCCAGGTTCAGCGCCTCGCCCCCGCGCTGCAGGTCGAGCAGGCGGACGGCCTCCGGCGCGGCGCCCGCCAGCTCGGGACAGGGATACTCGCCGCATTCGAACTCGTAGAGCGCAATCTGCGGCTGCGGCAACAGCGCCACCAGGAGCTGGCACAGCACCGCATCCAGCGCGGCGAGGTCGCGCTGCTCGGTAAGGCGGGCGATGCCCTCCCGCAATTTCTCTTCCTGTTCCGGCCCAGTCATCGCGGTCCCGCTGGCGGCCGCCCCGGCGCGGCGTTTCATCCCTGCCAGTTATAGGGAATCATACCGCCAGTGCCCCGCGGAAAGAACGAAGCCCGTCACGGCCCTTATGGACAAATTGCCGGCGCCCCTTAAAATGGCCGTTAACGCGGGTGTGGTTCAATGGTAGAACCTCAGCTTCCCAAGCTGATGACGTGGGTTCGATTCCCATCACCCGCTCCAGCTTGGCAGATATGCAGGCCGCGCATCGCGCGGCCTTTTTTTTGGACGCCATCCGAGGAGCCATGTCCATAGTGAAGATGCACTGCCTGCGCCTGGCCACCACCGGCCTGCTCCTGCTGCTGAACGCCTGCAGCCTGATTCCCGACGCCCCCGGCCCGATCGGCATTCCGGGCCTGTAGCGGGCCCGGCCCGGAACGGCCACCCATGGAGCGCCTCCCCCCGTCCGTCTCCGGCGAAACCGCCGCGGTAACCGCCACCGTCGCCGGCCTGGCGGGTGGTCTGCTGGCCTCGCTGTTCGGGTATCCGGCCGTCGCCGACGGCTTGTGGCTGGTGGTGACGGCCGGCGTACTGCTCGCCCTGCTGGCCGGCATCGTCCGCGCGCTGCGTAGGGGCGAGACCGGGATCGATCTGCTGGCCCTGCTGGCCATGACGGGGGCCCTGCTGCTGCACCAGTACCTCGCCGGCGCGGTCATCGCGGTCATGTACAGCGGCGGCCGGGCCCTGGAGCACTATGCCGCCGGCCGCGCCCGGCGGGAACTGGCCGCCCTGCTCGCCCGCAACCCGACCCGTGCCCGGCGCTACCGGGGCGAAACCCTGGAGGAGATTCCGGTCGAACAGGTGACGCCCGGCGATCTGCTGCTGGTGCGGCCGGGCGATGTGCTGCCGGCGGACGGGGTGGTGGAAGGCGCCACGGCGGTCCTCGACGAATCGGCCCTCACCGGTGAATCACGGCCGGCGCAACACCCCGGCGGCGATCGGGTCCGTAGCGGCACCGTGAACGCCGGCGCGCCCTTCGACCTGCGCGCCGTGGCCAGCGCGGAGCAGAGCACCTATGCCGGCGTGATTCGCCTGGTGGCCGCGGCCCAGGGGGAGAAGCCGCCGTTCCAGCGCCTCGCCGACCGCTACGCCCTGCTCTTCGTCCCCGCCTCGCTGCTGATCGCCGGCGGCGCCTGGCTGCTGAGCGGCGATCCCGTGCGGGCCCTGGCGGTGCTGGTGGTGGCGACCCCCTGCCCGCTGATCCTGGCCGCGCCGGTGGCCATCGTCTCGGGCATCTCGCGGGCGGCCCGCCGCGGCATCCTGGTCAAGGGCGGCGGCGCCCTGGAGACGCTGGGCCGGGCGCGGATCCTGCTCTTCGACAAGACCGGCACCCTCACCCATGGCCGCGCGCGCCTGGTGGCGATCGAGGGCGAAGCGGGGCAGGACCACGGCGCCCTGCTGCAACTTGCAGCCTCCCTGGAACAGGCCTCGCAGCACGTGATGGCGGAGGCGGTGGTCAACGCCGCACGCAGCCGCGGCCTCGGTCTGAGCCTGCCGAGCGCGGTCGAGGAGAGCGCCGGCGCCGGCCTGCGCGGTACGGTCGACGGCCGTCGCGTCACCCTCGGCGGCTATGCCTACGTGGCCGGCTCAGCCCCGCCGCCCGCCTGGGCCGAGCGGGTCCTGCGGCGGATGGACTACGAGGGCGCCGCGGGGGTGTTCGTCGCGTTGGACGACACGCTGACCGGCGCCCTGGTGCTGGCCGACGAGATTCGCACGGAAACGCCGCGGGCCCTGCGCGCCCTGCGCCGCGCCGGCATCCGCCGCATCGTGATGGTCAGCGGCGACCGCCAGGACGTGGCCGAGACCGTCGCCGCAGCCCTCGACGTGGACGGGGTGCTGGCCGAGCGCAGCCCTCTGGACAAGGTGGAGGCGGTCAGCGCCGAACGGCGCCGGGGCGTCACCCTGATGGTGGGCGACGGCATCAACGATGCCCCCGCCCTGGCCGCCGCGGACGTCGGCGTGGCCCTCGGCGCGCGGGGCGCCTCCGCCTCCGCCGAGGCGGCCGACGTGGTGCTGCTGGTGGACCGCCTCGACCGCCTGGGCGAGGCGCTGGAGATCGCCCGCCGCACCCGCGGGATCGCCCTGCAGAGCGTCTTCGCCGGCATGGCCATGTCGTTCGCGGCCATGGGGGTGGCGGCCTGGGGCTGGCTGACGCCGGTGGCAGGCGCGCTGCTGCAGGAAGTCATCGACCTGGCCGTCATCCTCAACGCCCTGCGGGCCCTCGGCGGGCGGGCGCGCGGCGCCGCCCTGCCGGCCACCACCACCCTCCGGCTGACCGCCGAGCACCGACAACTGGAGCCGCTGGTGGAGCGCATCGTGCAACTGGCCGACCGCCTCGACAGCCTGGAGACGGCGCAGGCCCAGCAGGAACTGACGGAGCTGGAGCGGGTGCTGAGCGCCGATCTGCTGACCCACGAGAGCGAGGACGAGACCCGCCTCTACCCGGTGATTGCCGAAATGATCGGCGGCGAGGACCCCCTCGGCAGCATGTCCCGCACCCACCGCGAGATCAGCCACCTGGTGCGCCGCCTGCGCCGCCTGCTGGCGGACATGCACGTGAGCGTGGAGTGCGAGGAGGAGCTGCGCGAGGTGCGCCGGGTGCTCTACGGCCTGGCCGCGATCCTGCGCCTGCACT